>JAUVLP010000220.1 GCA_030600655.1 Candidatus Eiseniibacteriota bacterium | reverse complement strand
GACGTCCCGGGCTTCATGTAAGCACAGCCTCCGAACAGTGATTGCTGTTGCAGGCATAATTGGTGCCCTCGCCGCGGCGTGGGTGGGTCGCCAACCACCTGACTACCACTGGAAAGCCGCGCGAGCTACGCCGCAGAACGGAACGAACGACTTCAGCATGAGAATGGCCGGCAAGGCGTGGGACGGCCTCGAACTAGCCGCCACATATCCCTAGTACCTCTCCTCCCATCTCGGTGGCCACGACGCGAATGGCCGCACGATCCTGGCCGCGAGCGAGTGTTCAGACGGCGCCTATCCCGATCGTATGATCTCCACGTTCGTGATATCCGCAGGTGATGGCGACACGCTGGCGTTCTGGAAGAACAGATGGCTTGTTTGCCCTATCTCTCCCGGTTCTGCCGGTGGCGGCGACCTGCTGCTCTGGTTTCCGGAAGCATGGTACGAACGTGCCGGAGCTTTGACGCGAGCGGACACCATCGCGCTCTTCCGGCACAACTACGCTCGGGATTTCAAGCTTCTGAATAGAGATACGTTCACAAGCTCGCTCGAAGCGGCCGCTCGGGGGGACAGTCTCGCCGTCTACTCGAGGCTTGCAGTCACAGGCCCTGGCGGCAAAGAGCTCGATAGATTCGAATTCGACGATCGCTTCACCGCCGACGAGGGATTTCTGTACGAAACGCCGGGTGGCGCCGTCGCCATCATCGAGACAGACGGTGGATACGCGAATTCGGACTTCTTCTATCTTCTTTTCGATCAGCCGGAGCTGGTCGAAGGCGAGGCGGTCATCGTCACCGATAGTGATGACATCGAGGGGAACTACCGGGGCTTCTTCACGGTCGCCCTGGAACCCGGCAAGTCCTTGTGGTATCGAAGGCTGGGAGTGACAAGCCAGAGGAGCCACCTCGTGGATCTGGACCGCGACGGGATCGACGAAATTCTCCTGGAGGCTTACTGCGCTGAGAACGGGGTGAGCGGTGGTGGAACAACCGACGCAGGCACGACCTACGCACTCTGCCTCGACCAGGGCGGCAACATCATCTGGCGCAAGCGCCTATTGGGTATCCATCTGGGCGTTCAGGCCGCCGCGGTCAATGTGACCGGTGACGAGGATCTCGAGGTCCTCATTGTCTGGTCGAGCGGGTATGACGAGCAGATGGGGGGAGTCGCTGTTCTCTCGGCCGATGGGAAGACGCTCGTTGAGCGGACCGACTTGGGCGGACTCTACGCACTCGCGGTGGCTGATTTCGACGGGGACGGAGAGG
Organism: Candidatus Eiseniibacteriota bacterium; assembly: GCA_030600655.1. Classification (GTDB taxonomy): domain Bacteria; phylum Joyebacterota; class Joyebacteria; order Joyebacterales; family Joyebacteraceae; genus Joyebacterum. The sequence continues at coordinate 1,190 of JAUVLP010000220.1, read as the reverse complement.
TGGAGATGGCAACGAGCGGCCCGAACAGTCGCATCTACATATTGGATGCGTCACTCAATGTGGAACACACGAGGGTCGACAGCACTGACCTCTTGATGCCGGCGCAGTTGCCGTACGCCGAGTATGCGCCGAACGGATTCTACGATTCGGGACTGATCTGGCGGAGCCGGGTGATGCCGGTCGCAGCCTCGGACTTGGATGGTGATGGCGTGTCGGATCTCATCGCGCTTCACACGACCTGGCATCGCTGGGACATGCCTGGAGTGGGAGTGGTGCTCTGCGGGCGTGGCGACATCGTCGTGCTCGACGGTGAACTCAACGAGATCATGCGAGCGCCGGTTGACTGCAGAACGACCGACGGTGGCACATATCCCTTGGACATGCCGGCGTCGATGAAGCTGGAATCGTTCCCCCTCGACATCGATGGTGACGGGGAAGATGAGCTTATTATCGGAACGAAGGGTCAGGGACTGTTCGCCTACAGGGGGACAAATGGCGGGTAGCGCACTTTTTGCTCTGACAGCTCTCATTCTGGGCGCGATGCCGCCGGCTATGCCCGACCAGGTGCCCGAACTGATGCACCGAGCCATCCTGCCCGTGACCGTGGATGCTCCAACCTGCATTGCTGTCGCGGACAGACCAGTCGGAGAGACTGACCAGCTACTGGTCGGTCTGGCAAACGGCACAATCAACGTCTTCCACGCGAGCGGAAGCAAAATGATCGTCCGCATCTTCGAGCTCGATAGCGGACACGCGATCGACGATCTCTGCGCCGTCCGCCTTCCCGGGACCGGGATTAACTTCGCTTTTCTCGCCCGTCAAGGACGAACACTCAGTGTGATGGGAGAAGAGACCTCGCAGGTCAGAGGTAGACTGTCGCTTCCGTCACCCAACGGGCAATACGAATTCACCCGTGTGGCGGCGAAGCTCGAGAAGCGTGGCTCCGGTCATTCTCATGAGCGCGTCCTGCTCCACGACGACCTGAACGTCTTCGAGATAACCCTGGACGCGGTTGGACAGCGCTGGAGAATGACTCTGGTTCCTGTGGTTTCGGATTGTAACGGTGTAGCGGTTCACAAACTCTCGGACCGCGCCATCATCGTAACAGGCTCGCATTCCATACTCGATTTCACCGCTGAAGAAGGTGCCGCCGAGCCAGTGTCCTTCGGCTTGAGTCGCGCCTCGGTGGA
>JAUVLP010000206.1 GCA_030600655.1 Candidatus Eiseniibacteriota bacterium | reverse complement strand
GAGGCGAAGTGTCTTCCTGAGGGGAAGCGCTGGACGTTGCCTACGAAGGCGACAAGAGCGGTGGCAGTGATGAGTCCGATGCCCGGGATGGTCTGGAGGAGTTGGACATCGGGGATGGCTTTGCCCAGCGCGTTGAGCTGTGTCTCGAGGTTGGCGAGGTGACGTTCGAGTTCGCCGATCTCGTCAGCGGCGTCAGCCAGTGCAGGTCTGATCGTGTAAGGGATGGCGGAGTCAGGATCCTCCAGGAGCTCTGCCAGGGTCGGTCTGACCCGCTTCGCTCCGAGCGGGATGAAGATACCGAGTTCTCGGAGCAGACCTCTGATGGTGTTGATGCGTGCGGTACGCACCGAGATCCATGCAGACCGGAGTCGGTGCAATGCGGCGAGGGACTGCTGGTCGATACTCTTCACCGGGACGGGTCTGATGTCCTGGTTGCGCGCTGCTTCAAGGAGTGCTTTGGCATCTGCGCTATCGGTCTTGTTACCAGTGACGTATGGCCTGACGCGATGGGGTGGCAGCAGGACGACATCGTGGCCGATGCCCTTCAGGGACCTCGCCCAGTGGTGCGCTGATCCACAGGCCTCGAGGAGCACAGTGCCAGGCTTCTGCTGTGCGAAGAAGGTGAGGAAGCGTTCACGGGAGAGTCTGTGACGCTCGCAGACGTGTCCAGGGTGGTTGGAGACAGCGATCTCGAAGACAGACTTGGCGAGATCTACGGCGTAGGTGGTATTGTGGTTCATTGGACTCCTCCTTCCTGGTGGCACAGTGATGCCGGACGCAGCATGGCACGATGATGCCTCTTGCTGCGGGAGGAGTCCATTTCATCATATGCAGCCGACGAGCTTGGGCTTGACGCTCGCACCTGATGCGCGTTTGTTAGCGAGCATCTTGCTTGGCGACCTGGATCCAAGAAAGGAGGTGATTCTCTTGAAGAACCGCAGGTTAGCCCTGCTTTTCTGCTCCTAGTGAGGCAGTATGGAGAAGTGGCTGGTCCTGCATGTGCCCCCCCGAATAAGGAGGAAAGGATGAAGATCAAGACAACAGGACTCCTTTCAGCGCTCATCACGCTCTTCCTAGCTTCTGAGGTTGTTGGCGGTTGGGTGACAGAAGAGGTGACTACGTATGGCGAAGGAGCAAGAGACACAACTATCTGCTATTTGCAGAAGAACAAGGCAAAGACTGTAGGTTCAAAAACAATGATCCTTGACTTCGAGAAAGGGATGATCTCGTTTCTTGTTCGCGAGCACAAGGTATATTGGAGTGGCACGCCTGATGAATGGCTGCAGGGCATGGAAGAAGGGCAGAAGCAGATGGAGGAAGCCCAACTGAAAAGGATGACTCCTGAGCAAAGGGAGGCGTATACCCAGTATATGAAGCAAATGAACGAGCAAGCCGAGAAACCCACTCGCGAAGAGGAAATCGCAGTAGAGGTGAAAAGGACCTCCGAGCAAGCCACCATAGCTGGCCACTCAGGTCGGAAGTATCAGATCTGGGTTGATGGAGAATTGAAAGAGGAGTTATGGGTCTGCGCAGAAATAGATCCACAAGGTGATGAGACAGACCGCGACAAAGTCGAACAGTTCACCAAAGCAATGACGGGACTCAGCAAAGAGGATTCTTACGAATCCTCCCCCGAGTATATGAAGATAGCAACCTATATGGAACAAGGGTATGTGCTCAAGAGCGTAACATACGATGAGGAAGGGACTAGAAAGCACGTAAGCGAGACTACAAAAGCAGAGAACAAGGATATCCCGGCTTCCGAGTTCAGCGTACCCGGGGGCTACAAGAGGTTGAGTACTGCCGAATTTCTCGGCGTTATGATGCACAACTGAGGTGCATGGGGGAATCTCACTCTTGAATCTTGCTCAGCAACATGTAGCCTAACACCCGCACGACTTGGCAGAAACGGTGGCGACACTTGAGTTTTTGGTTGAGACAGCACTGAGGAGTTCGGTCAGGTGTCTCGGTTATCGCTGTCCGCTCCCGTGACCGCGTCAGCGATAGTGCTGCACATAGGGGAGTTCGGGATCGTGGATCGAGCCGTCGAGGCTGTTGGAGCGTCCGAGCCAGGTCGTCGACTCAAGGAGTGGCTTGACCGTGATGCCACCTGAATAGCGCCTGCAGCCGACGAGCTTGGCTGTCACGACGACTCCTTGAGCGAGGGGCGACAATGCGATCATTCACGGTCATGATTGCGCTTTCTCTGCTTGTGTCGTGCCAATCAGCCATATGCACAGAGGACTCCGGCCGCAATAACTTCGGACCGGAGGAACGCATCGAGAACTTCGAATACCTTTGGCAGGTGTTTGACAGGAAGTGCTGCTTTTTCGACCATAAGCGCATTGACTGGAACAATCTCTACGCCAAGTACCGCCCTCAGGTAGAGAGATGCCGTTCCGACGACACGTTCTTCCGCCTGCTCGAAACCATGACGGCCGAGCTGCAAGACGAGCACGTTTGGATCTTCAATCCACTCAGGGACCATTTTCTTCATGGCAGTCTGGACTTCGACGTCGTCGTGATCGAAGGCAGATGCGTGGTAGCCTTCGTTCCCGAGACGTCCGAGTCGCGCAAGCTTGGGATTAGAGAGGGTATGGAGATCCTTTCCCTGGACGGGAGGACTCTAGACGAGCACGAGCGAGTCCTTCGTTGCTACCATGAAGCAGCTGAGCCACGTGACGGTCATCGGCGACACGACGGCTGGCGTGACCGGCGTGCCTCGCACCGATGAGCTGCCGTGCGGCGCAAGGTTCATCTACAGCACCGGGACGTACTATCTTC
>JAUVLP010000088.1 GCA_030600655.1 Candidatus Eiseniibacteriota bacterium | reverse complement strand
TGTTTGCGTTTCCGGATGTGTACGAGATCGGAATGTCGCACCTTGGAATCAAGGTGCTCTATGATATCCTGAATCGAAGGCCGGACACAGCGGCAGAGCGTTGCTTCGCTCCGTGGACAGACATGGAGAAGTTGATGCGGGCGGAGGACATCCCGCTGTTCTCCTTGGAGACACACAGGCCGGCACGCGATTTTGATATCCTCGGCTTTACTCTTCAGTACGAGCTTCACTACACAACGATTCTTGCAATGATAGATCTTGCCGGAATCCCCTTGCGATCATGCGACCGTGCGGAGGACGATCCTCTCATCCTTGCCGGGGGTCCATGCGCGTTCAATCCGGAGCCTATGGCTGCGTTTCTCGATCTTGTGGTAATAGGTGATGGTGAGAGCGCCGTTCTGGACCTGGCGGATCTGCTGATCTCATGCCGGAGGGACGGGCTCTCAAGAGGCGAGACGCTGGTGCGGGCAGCGGGGCTTCCCGGGATTTACGTGCCTTCACTCTACGATGCTCTGTATGAGGACGGGCACTACGTGGCAACACGGCCCGTGAATCCGGCGGTCCCTGAGCGTGTCGCGAGGCGGGTGGAGAGTTCACTCGATGGGATGGGTCATCCGGCCCGCCCTGTCGTGCCTATCACAGAGGCTGCTCACGACCGGCTCACACTGGAGATCATGCGTGGCTGTACACGCGGCTGCCGTTTCTGCCAGGCCGGCATGGTGACGCGTCCAGTGCGCGAACGGCCAGTGAACGATCTTGTCGCGCTTGCCGAGGAAGGCTTTGCGTGTACGGGCTACGATGAGATTTCCCTGATGTCTCTCTCGACATCGGACTATTCCCAACTAGGTGAACTCATCAAAGCCCTCAACGAGAGGTTCTTCGAGCGCCGTGTCGGCATCGCTCTGCCCTCACTGAGAGCAGACCGCTTCGGGCTCGACATTGCGTCGGGTATCGGGAAGGTGCGCCGGTCGGGCCTCACGTTTGCTCCGGAGGCAGGCACCCAGCGGCTCAGGGACGTTATCAACAAGAATGAGAGTGAGGAGGGCATCCTGGATACAGTGCATGCCGCGTTCTCCTCGGGGTGGAATCGCATCAAGCTCTATTTCATGATAGGGCTTCCTACCGAGACAGAGGAGGACGTGCGTGCGATAGCATCACTCGTGCGACGTGTCCGCTCGGTGGCCAGGGCCGCCAGCAAGGGAGCAAAGCTCAATGTATCGGTCTCGCCGTTCGTGCCGAAGGCGGGAACGCCGTTTCAGTGGGAGCGCCAGGACAGCCGGGACGATATCCTCGCGAAGGAGGAGCTCGTGCGACAGCTCCTGCGCATCAAGGGTGTCAAATACTCGTTTAGAGACCCGGATCTCTCGGTTCTGGAAGGAGTGTTTGCCCGAGGCGACAGACGCTTGAGCGCAGTCGTGGAGGTTGCGTTCAAGATGGGGGCACGGCTCGAAGGTTGGACGGAGGGGTTCGATAACAGCATCTGGGAGCGTGCTTTCGAGAGCACCGGTATCGATCCGTGTTCGTACGCACGTGAGATCAAGGAGGATGCGCCTCTCTACTGGGATCACATCTCGAATGGACCATCGAAGGAGTTTCTGTTGTCCGAGCGCCGGAAGGCCTACGACGCTATCGTTACACCTGACTGTCGTGAATCGGGCTGCTTCGATTGCGGGGCCTGCTGTGAGGATGGACGTTCATCGCGGGAGATGCCTGCCAGACTGGAACGCTTCCAGCTTGAGGCTGTGGGGGACGGAGGTCGCCCATCACAGTTTGGCCGGCGAACGAGGAAGCTGCGGGGACAGAATGGAGGAGGGGACAGGTGGCGCGTTCGCTATGCGAAGGAGCGTGAGCTCAGATTCGTGTCACATTTGGACATCGTCCGGGCTGTCACGCGTGCGGTGGCCGCTTCGGGACTCTCAGTTGCCTACTCCCATGGATTCAATCCGCATCCAAAGGTTTCGTTCGGACCGTCACTGCCTGTGGGCACCACGGGTGAGGGCGAGATCTTCGACGTCGAGCTGGCGCAGCCGAGCACCGTCGAAGAGGTCCGGGACAGGCTGTCAGTGGGACTGCCGGGGGGGCTTCGCATCGTCTCCGTCTCGCCGCTTCAATCACAAGCCTCAGCCTCGTCGGACGCCGTGGCTGCACGCTATGTCATGAGTGATATAGTCTGTCTTGAAGGTGTAGAGATTTCGGAAATCGAAGCACGAATGGATAGACTTCGCCGGACCAGAGAGGTCGAGGTTGCGCGGCGAGGCAAGAGGAAGGTCGTGACTCCAGCCGATCAGATCATGGAGCTGAAAGTCATCGATGAGGAGCCACTGGTTCTGGGACTGGTGCTGGCGATGGGAAGAAAGGGTGCGATGCGGCCTGCAGATGTGCTTGAGCTTATGTCTGATGGGGCGGAGAACGTGGCGCTGGCTCGCATACACAGAACAGAGCTCTTGAGGAGCCGCTTCGTGGATGGTCCCGGCCTTGAAGGGTTATGAGGTTATCAAGTAAAGTGTGTGATGATGTATTTGGGGAACTTTGGGTCCTCAGGCTTGAAGACCGGGGTCTGGGCGACTACAATTATAGTGTCAGAAACGAGAGAGACCACTCACCGGTGAGTGTGGCCGCGAGAGCGGCTGCCTCAAGCCGGGGCAGAGCGAACATAATGACAGGAGATATGTGTACAAGGAAATTGTAGTTAACGACACGCCATCCGAAACCAGGATAGCAATCCTGGAGGATCACAAGCTTGTCGAATTGATGTCGGAGACAGGGGAGGGCGGGCGGATCGTGGGTGATATCCACAAGGGTCGCGTCGGTGCTGTTCTTCCCGGGATGCAGGCGGCATTCATAGACATAGGGATGGAGAAGAGCGCCTTCCTGCACGTCTCAGATATGCGTGACATGGTAGGGGCGCTCGTGGGTGCGGACGGACTCGAGGTGGAAGATGGAAAGCGCCCGGATTCGCCGAATGCACCGATTCAGGATATCCTGAAGAAGGGCCAGGAGATAGTAGTTCAGGTTACCAAGGAACCGATCAGCACCAAGGGGCCGAGGGTCACGACGCAGATATCGATCCCGGGGAGATTCATGGTGCTCGTGCCCTATTCGGGAGCTGTCGGGGTCTCAAGGAAGATTGAGTGTTCCGAGGAGCGGGACCGTCTGAAGGAGATCGCGCGTGAGGTCCGGCCGCCATGGGGGGGCTTCATCGTTCGCACGGTTGCCGAGGGAGCCAGCAAGCGCCAGATCAAGAGAGACGCCAAGTATCTCACCAAACTGTGGCGACGAATCCATGTGGATGCGGAGAAGGCTTCGGCGCCGTCGCTCATCCACAGAGAGATGGGTCTCACGGCAGGCCTTGTTCGGGACATCTTCTCGGTTGACGTTGACCGTCTGATAATCGATTCGCGGAAGGGCTACAAAGAGATTGCTTCCTACATCAGGGCTGTCGCGCCGGAGCTCAAGTCGCGGTTGGAACTCCACAAGGACAACACGCCGATATTCGATGTTCTCGACATTGAAGCCGAGATCGAGAAGACGTTCCGCCGCAAGGTCTTCTTCAAGAAGGGTGGCTACATTGTCATCGACCACACGGAAGCCCTCATCTCGGTCGACGTCAACACCGGTCGGTACACGGGGAAGAAGAACCAGGAAGAGACCATCCTTCGCACGAATATGGAGGCGGCACGCGAGATTGGCAGGCAACTGAGGCTTCGAGACATCGGTGGGATCATTGTTGTAGATTTCATCGATATGCAATCGGAGGGCAATCGCAACAAGGTCTTGCAGGAACTGAAGAAGGTTCTGGCAAGAGACCGCGCCCGGAGCAAAGTCTTCCCGATAGGGGACCTCGGCCTTCTGCGTATGACACGACAGCGCGTGCGACCGACCCTTCTGCACCTCTACAGCGACCCCTGCCCGTGTTGTGATGGCACAGGCAAGATCCCGTCGATGGATGTGACAATGCTGACCATCGAGAGAGCTGTTCGCAGGATCGTGACGGGGCGCCGTGACAGGAAACTAGAGCTGCAGGTCGCCCCGGAGGTTGCGGTCCACATCCTTACAGAGAAGGACAGTCGCCTGCGCAAACTGGAGCGTGAGACCCGGCACGCCATCGAGATCAAAGACAACGATGAGTTCGTGAGAGAAGAGTTCAGGATTCTGTCCGCAAGGACCGGCAAGGAACTTGTGTCCGAGGTAAGGAACGACTAGATGAGACGGACGCGGTTGGTCTGTACGATAGGACCTGCGAGCAGTTCGCGCGAGAGTATCGGGAAACTGATCGATGCGGGCATGGACGTTGCGCGGCTCAATTTCTCGCATGGGACTCATGACGAACATGGAGCCGTCATCGGCTTTATCCGCGAAGCGGCCCGTGACCTCGATCGCCCGATAGCTATCCTCCAGGACTTGGCCGGTCCCAAGATCCGAACGGGTGTACTGGCGAACGGTTCTGTGACGCTCGTCCCGGGACGGCCCTTCACCCTTACAACGCTTGATGTGCCCGGCAGCGCCGGAGAGGTCGCCATTACATATGCGGGACTGCCGAGAGATGTGGATCCGGGAGACACAATCCTCCTCAGCGACGGGGCCATCGAACTCGTCGTAGAGCGGGTCGCCGGGACGGCGATCGACTGTACGGTCGTGGTCGGCGGCGTGCTGGGGACACGCAAAGGCATCAATCTTCCGGAACGTTCCATATCTGCGTCGGCCTTTTCAGAGAAGGACCGCGAGGATCTGGCCTTCGGACTCGCCGCGGGCGTGGATCTTGTGGCGGTCTCATTCGTACGGAGCGCAGGTGACATACGCGTCGTGCGGGAAGCCATGGGAGATGCGGGCGGGCGCATCCCCGTCATCGCAAAGATCGAGAGACGGGAGGCCCTTGCCGAGCTCGACGGGATTCTCGCAGAGGTGGATGGTGTAATGGTAGCAAGGGGAGACCTGGGTGTAGAGGTGCCTATCGAACGGGTTCCGGGCATCCAGAAGATGATCATCGAGAAGGCCAACAGGGCGGCGAAGCCGGTGATCACGGCGACACAGATGCTCATGTCGATGCAGAGCAATCCACGGCCGACGAGAGCTGAGGTTACGGATGTCGCCAACGCAATCCTCGACGGGAGTGATGCCGTCATGCTGTCCGAGGAGACGGCGATCGGGAGCTATCCGGTTGAGGCTGTCGAGATGATGGACAGGATCGCCACAAACGCTGAAGAGGGTATCCCTCACGCACGATGGCTATCGATGTATGACGCGGAGAGCAACCTCAGGCCGGAGGAATCGGTGGCTCGGGCGGCCTGCAGAATGGCGCAAGAGCTTGATGCTGCAGCGATAGTTACCTTCACATACTCGGGGAGTACGGCACGCCTTGTGGCACGACACAGACCGGCGCAGCCGGTGATTGCGCCGACACCCCGGTCGGAGACCTACAAGCAGCTGGCGATGGTCTGGGGCACGGTTCCAGTCATGGCGGATCCAGCAGACAGCGACGCAGCAATAGAGGAGCGTGTGGTTCATCTGGCGATCGAGACCGGGCTTGTCAGAAAGGGCGAGCGGCTTGTCATCACAGCCGGACTCCCTCTGTATGTTGCCGGCACGACGAATCTCATCAAGGTTGTGACCGCGTAGGCCGGCTTCGCTTACGCGTGCTGGGGCAGCGGCAATTGCGCTCTGATTCAACCTTTCTGCTTGACGCATGCTCCAAGTGAACGGTAGCATCTGCACTCAGGGTCTGAGTGTTTCAATGGGCAGCAATCCAAAGGAGGTGCTTGATGTCGGACATTAGCCAGCCGAGCCGTGTGATATCGCGCCTCGAGAGACCAGCCTTCTAGCTGTCCAGATCCCGACGATGCATGGGTTCCCGGACAGAAACCGGGAGCCACCTCTCGTTAGACAGTAGATTCAGCGACATCGACAGATCACGGTTATCGGCGGTGCGGATCGCACTGTGGGTGCCTTTGCTCATGTGCCACAGGCTACGGTGCGCAGGCAACGACTTCTATTCAGGAACATGTGGGGCAACTTCGCGCCGCGATAAGGAGTACAGGGTGCTAAAGATACGAGAATTCGACTATTCGGACGTTGACTACGAGGCCATGATATCACTGTTGAACGCCATCTGGCCTGACGAACCTTCGTCGATCGAAGGAACGAGATATTGGGACGATACCAGGGATCGTAACTACATGTTCGAGCGTTTCGTGGCGGAGCAGAATGGGGCGATTGTGGGCCACGTGACATATGGCGAGTCGTCGTGGAGTTACGTGCCGGGCAAGTACTTCATTCAGGTGAGGGTTCTGCCGGACCGGCAGAGACAGGGAATCGGATCGAGTCTTTATGATCATGCCGTTGGAGTCATGAGCGGACGTGAGCTCAGACCGATCGCATTCGCATCGCACGCGCGAGAGGATCAGCCTCAAGGAGTCCGGTTCCTGACGTCACGCGGTTATGAGCAGACGATGCGGGATGAGGTTTCCTGGCTCACGCTTGCTGATTTCGACGAGGAGCGTTTCCGCGGGGTTGAGGAGAAGGTGCTCGATCAGGGTATCGAGATCAGGACATTCACCGAGCTTGACGGTATCGATCCCAAGCTTCGCGAGAGGATGTGGGAGCTCGATCACGAGCTTATGAAAGACGTACCGTCGCCGGATCCGGTTACGAAGCAACCGTTCGAGCAGTTCCTGAAGTGGCTCGAGAGTCCCTCGTTCTTGCCGGATGCCTGGCTCATCGCTGTGGACAAGGGGGCGTACGTCGGTATGACCGAGTTCTGGAAGAGGCTGGCCTCTCCGGACAGATTGGGAACAGGTCTGACGGGCGTGGTGAGAAGTCACCGGCGCAGAGGTGTCGCGACGGCACTGAAGGTCAGAGCGATCCACTTCGCGAAGGATTACGGTGCCCGTGTGATCGAGACCGACAACGAGGAGAAGAACCCAATGTACGGCCTGAACGTGGATCTCGGGTTCAAGGCTCGTCCGGGGTGGTTGAGTTTCAAGAAGACATTGACGACCAGCGACTGAGGATCTTGACGCAGCTGCGTCAGCCGGTTGATGATCAAAACAGAGAATGACATGACACAACTGATACGAGAATTCAGCAGCACGGATGCGGATTACGAAGCGGTCGTGGAGATTCACAACATGCTCTGGCCCGAGTATCTTGGGAGCACCAAGGGGATGAGGGCGAACGATGCCAACCGGGATCCTGCGTTCTACTTCCAGCGCCTGATGTGGGAAGAGGATGGGAAGGTCGTGGCTTACGCATCGTTCGGCGAGTCGGCATGGAGCCACAAGCCGGGAAAGTACTTCATCTACATTCAGGTGTCGCCTGACCACCAGCGGCGGGGCATTGGCTCAGCCTTTTACGATCACATCATGGAGATGCTGGCCAAGCGCGAGAATCATCCGCAGAAACTGGTGTCAGATACACGTGAGGACATGGAAGAGTACATCAGGTTCTTGACCAAGCGCGGCTTCAGACAGACCCAGAGGCAAGAGGTGTCGCGGCTGGACGTAGCGGGCTTCGATTGGGAGGCCTTTGCCGGGTACCGGGGACGGGCTCAATCCCATGGTCTCGCGATCGCTACGGTGGTTGAACTCTCGAAGACGGATCCGGAGTATAAGCGAAAGCTCTACGATCTGGTCTGGGAGATCCTTAAGGATGTGCCGATGCCGGACCCGCTTACTCGGCGTCCATATGATCTGTGGATCAAGCAGTTCGATCACCCCGCGTTTTTCCCGGAGTCGTGGTTCATCGCTACGGACGGGGACGATTACGTAGGCATGTCGAGTCTCTGGTTGGCCCTCGCTGACCAGAACAGGCTCTATGTGGGGTTGACCGGTATGCTTAGACCCTACAGGCGGAAGGGGATCGCGACGGAGCTCAAGGTTTACACAATAGAGCTTGCTAGAGATAGGAACGTCCGGTACCTCACTACCGACAATGAGGAGAACAACCCGATGTACGATCTGAATGTCAAGCTGGGGTTTGCGCAGATGCCGGGCTGGCTCAACTTCGCGAATGAACTGAATAGGGAGAAGGCGGAGACAGGCACATGACAGTCTCAGATGCAACAATGACAATCCGGCCATTCGAGCCGAATGATGTCGACTACGAGGCAGTGGTCGGAATCAGCAACGCGCTCTGGCTGGATGAGCGCACATCGGTCCGTCAGTTCCGGTACAGGGACGAAAACAGAGATCGTAGATTTGTGCTGGAGCGCTTTATGGGGGAGGTGGACGGGGAAGTCGTGGCGATCGGCACCTACGGCGAGATGTCGTGGTGCCACAAGCCGGGCAAGTACTACATCGAGGTCGAGGTTCACCCCGGTTTTCAGAGACGGGGATACGGGAGCCGGTTTCACGATTTCCTGGTGGCCGAGCTTGAGTCTCGGAACCCCATTTGGCTGACGGCGTGGACGCGTGAGGACAAACCGGAGTATGTGCGATTCATCACGAGTCGGGGGTATGAATCCGTGATGCGCTACGCCGTGTCGCGCCTCAGTATTGCGGAGTTCGACTTCGAGCGATTCGCCGGTCTCTCCACACGCATGGATGAGCAGAAGATCAAGATACTGTGCCTTTCCGACCTTCCTCAGGTTGACAAGGACTGGAAACGCTCGTACTACGAGCTCGAGTGGGAGCTCTTCCAAGATGTGCCGTTCACGGATCCTCCAACGAAGGAGACGTTCGAGCACTTCTGCACGCGGTTCGAAAGCCCTGCGTTTGACGCAGATGCGCACTGGTTCGCACGGGACGGTGAGCGCTACGTGGGGCATAGCGGCGTCTGGCTTTCCGAGGCCGATCCGAAGAAGCTCTACACGGGGCTTACCGGCGTCGTCAGAACGCATCGCCGTCGCGGCATAGCGACAGCGCTCAAAGTGCGGGGTGTCGAGTTCGCTCGTGTCCGGGGGGTGGACGTGATCGAGACCGACAACGAAGAGAACAACCCGATGTTTGGACTCAATCTGGAACTCGGGTTCAAGGCTGTCCCGGCGTGGATCGAGTACAGGAGAACGGTGCGGGAAGAACCTCTGGTCGAGGCGATGCCCACTTGAATCCGTCGTCGGAATGCTGTACGAAGGATTGGAGTGGGAGAATGCCTGTGGGTCAGGAAAGGAGCCTTGTGCGTGCCAACCGTATTCATCATCAACAGTCAGACCATGGGAAGTGGGGACGGTAAACTTGGCGCCATGCTCGTTTCCTCTTTCTTTCGAAAGCTCGCCGGTGCGGCGAACAGGCCGGAGCAGATCGTTTTCTACAATGGGGGCGTCAAGCTGCTTGCGGAGGGATCCGCGGCTCTGGACGGTCTGATCCACCTGGCAGAAGCGGGAGTGGATCTCGTTGCGTGTGGCACCTGCGTGGAATTCTTCAAGCTGGGGGATAGACTCAGAGTCGGTCGGGTGGGAACGATGCAGGACATCGTCGCTGCCCTGTCCAGTACGGGCCGCGTCGTTACTGTCTGAGATGGGATGGGGCGTTCCGGGGCAGTCACGCGCCTTCGGTGGAAGAGGTGTTCCTGGATGGGTGAGATGGGTGAGAAGAAACGGAAGAGCAAAGAGGAATGGCGACGAGAGTTGGATGTGGACGTCTATCAAGTCACACGAGAGGGAGGGACCGAGGCTCCGTTCAGCGGGGAGTACGACAGCTACAAAGGGGACGGCGCGTTCAAGTGCGCCTGTTGCGGCGAGGTGCTCTTTCTCGGTGAGGACAAGTTCGACTCGGGCACAGGGTGGCCGAGTTTCTGGAAACCGGCTCACGAGAGCAGTGTGAAGACAGATACGGATGAGACCTTGTCTCGATTCCGGGTTGAAGTGTTTTGCCGGAGCTGCGGTGCACATTTGGGACACGTCTTCCAGGACGGTCCTGAGCCGACGGGACT
>JAUVLP010000239.1 GCA_030600655.1 Candidatus Eiseniibacteriota bacterium | reverse complement strand
GCCGCATTCGAGCCACTCAGTGACGGTGACCGTTCCTTCGGGATCTTCGATTTGGATAGTGACGAGCTGACCACACAGGAGGTGGACGGCCGCTACTCGCGCGTCGTCCAGAACCTGAGGCTCATCAAACGGGACGGGATCAACAGGTGGTCGCCTCAGAAGAAGATGTGGAGTGAGATGGCACTGGGGGAGGATTCGAAGGGGCGTGCGCTTCTCATCTTCTGCCGGTCGCCGTACAGCATGCACGACTTCAATGACATACTCCTCTCGCTTCCGATCGATATTGTGGCAGCTCAACATCTGGAGGGCGGGCCGGAGGCGCAGCTCTACATCGATGTAGATGGGATTCAGCTCGAAGTCGTCGGGAGCTACGAGACGGATTTCAATGAAAACGATGGCAACGACCGAGCGTGGCTGATACCCAACGTGATCGGATTGAGACCAAGATGAGTGGTCGCCAGCGGGGGCCACACACTCAGGCAGATTGGGGAGGAACGCGATGACGAGATGGACAGTTGTTGCGGTGCTTGTGGTTGTATGCGCATTCAGCTCCGGCGTCTGTCTTGCGACCGGCGCTGATGACACCGGGCACTGGGAAACGATCTCTGCAGGCATGCAGCTGGGCACGTTCACGGGTCCGGAGAGTGCCTTGGGTGACTCCAGGATCCACGTTCTTCGCATCGATCCTGAGTTTTGGGAACTCAAGATCATGGGTATAAGTGAGATTGATGCAGCGAATGTGTACAGCCCGATGCGTTGGTGTGAGGAGTATGGATTTTCGGCGGCCATCAACGCCGGCATGTACGCCATGGACTACAGCACACACGTTGGGTACATGCAGAGTGGACTGCACGTGAATGAACACCGCATGAACCACTACAAGTCAGTTGCTGCCTTTGGACCGAAACGGGATGATCTCCCGCTCTTCCGCATCTACGACCTCGACGACGGGGGCGTCAACGTGGAGGATATCGTTAACGGTTACGAATATGTGGTTCAGAACCTCAGGATGATAAAGCGTCGTGGGGAGAACCGCTGGTCACGGCAGGAGAAGATGTGGAGCGAAGTCGCTCTGGGCGAGGACGAGGATGGAAGGATCCTGTTCATCTTCTGCCGCACGCCCTACACGGTATACGAGTTCAACGAGGTGCTGATGTCGTTGCCCATAGACCTTGTGTGCGCGCAGCATCTGGACGGCGGACCCGTCGCTGAGATGGTCATTCTGACCGACGAGGTCAGGCGTGAGTTTATAGGCAGCTATGAGACCGGCTGCTGTGAGTACACCACGAATACGAGAGCATATCCACTTCCCAACATCATGGGGGTTGTGCCGAGGGAGCAGCAGGAGCCATGATGCAACGCATTGGCTGGATGGCAAGGACCGTGGAATCCGAGGTCGCGTACTCCGTGGCGAGGGGAGGAGTGCGCGAGGGGATCGATCATCAGACTTCGCAAAGATGTCTGATGCTTCGGCAGGGGCTCGACAGAGTTGGGTGAAAATCGCTGGTAGCCGAAGCGAACGGGATCCTTGTGCGTCAATCTGATGTGGCCTACCGTGCGCAGCCGGCGCATCTCTATATATAGGGCAGTGCTTTTCAGGGAGGAATCCATGAGGATGTTCGGAGCGCTTCTTGTTCTGACTGTGGTTCTTCTGTCTGTTGTGGCTTCGGCTGACGGAACCATCGTCGAGGTCATAGGGCATCGACCGGAGGGCGCCGTGGCCTCTGTCTCCGATGCCGCGACGGTCACAGTCATCTTCGATAGCCCGGTCGTGCCGATTGGGGGGATCCCGTCTTTGCCGGTGCGTGAAGGGCCTTTCATCATTGAGCCTCCGGTCGACGGGACCTACCATTTTCTGGGAACGCGCACGGTCGAGTTTCGTCCTGACGAATCGCTTCCGCGCTCGACGTCGTTCACCGTCCGTTTGCCCCGGGAGCTTCCGA
>JAUVLP010000246.1 GCA_030600655.1 Candidatus Eiseniibacteriota bacterium | reverse complement strand
TTAGGTCCACAGCCCATCACAAACACCATCAGGACAAGCAAAAGCGATGCGAGAGCAATGACTCTCCCAGTCGTTCTTGCCATCTCGTGGCACCCCCTTCCAGCAGACAAACTGACTCCCTGCGCGCCATTCGCCGCCAGCGCGCCGCTTGAATCGACTTCGCTTGATGAAGAACGTACCAAAGCGCTGAACAACTGTCAAGCCTCATTTCGTGAACAGGCCTAGCCTTAGGGCTCTTGACGGGATCCTCGGTGGCTACTTCGTGAATTTGAGGTGAAGCTCGTCCATTACCTCCTGCTCAAGCTCGGAAGGAGAACCGTCCATCAGCGACAAGCCCTTGTAAGTCTTCGGAAACGCTATGACGTCCCTGATCGAGTCTTCGCCGGTCAGCATCATCACGATCCGGTCGAGTCCGGGAGCGATTCCCCCGTGAGGCGGTGCGCCGTAATCGAACGCCTTCAGCAGGAATCCGAAGCGCTCCTCTGCGTCCTCAGCGCTCATCCCCACGACGCTCATCACGCGTTCCTGGATATCCCGGCGGTGGATCCGGATCGAACCCGAAGCCAACTCAACGCCGTTCAAGACCAGATCGTAGAGCTGGCCCAGCACCCTTCCGGGATCAGTCTCAAGGTACTGGATATCCTCGTCGCGAGGCATCGTGAACATGTGGTGTTCAGCCTCCCACGCATTCGCATCCTCGTTGAAGGCGAACATTGGAAAATCTGTGACCCATAGGAAGTTAAGGACATCGTCAGGAGCAAGATCAAACTCGTCACGGAAAGCGAGCCTCAGGCGCCCAAGCACATTGTTGACCTTGCTTGTCGCATCGGCCCCGAAGAGGAGGAGATCGCCATCGACTGCTCCAGCCCGATCGATGACCGCCGCGGTCTCCGTCTTCGAGAGGAACTTGCTGATGCCTCCCTCGAGCGCACCGCCTGCCACCTTGGCGTGAGCGAGCCCCTTGGCGCCCCAACTCTTTGCGAGCTCTTCCTTCTTATCTATCCGGCTCCGCGACCAATCGCCGCAGCCGGACGCAACGAGACACTTCACTGCACCACCGGATTCGACTGCCGACCGGAAGACCCTGAAATCCGTCTCCGAGAGCAGATCGGTCAGATCGACCAGTTCCATCCCGAATCGGGTATCGGGCTTGTCTGAGCCGTAGCGTGCCATGGCGTCGGCGTAGGTCAGTCGCGGAAATGGCGCTTCTACCTTCCGTCCAATTACCTCCTGCCAGAGCGAGACCATCAAACCCTCTGTCAGAGTGAAGATATCATCCTGCGTGACGAAACTCATCTCTATGTCTATCTGCGTGTGTTCCGGCTGCCGGTCGGCCCGCAACCCCTCGTCCCTCAGACAACGGGCGATCTGGAAGTAGCGGTCAAAGCCACTCACCATGAGGATCTGCTTGTAGAGCTGCGGTGATTGAGGCAGAGCGTAGACCTTCCCCGGGTGGATTCGGGATGGAACGATGAAGTCCCGAGCGCCCTCCGGCGTCTTCTTCGCAAGCATGGGTGTTTCTATCTCGAGCAGCCCATTGTCACAGAGATAGTCGCGCGCCGCCTTCGCCGCGCGGTGGCGGGCCATCAGAAGACGCTGCATATGGGGACGCCTGAGATCCAGATCGCGGTATTCCAGCCTGAGGTCGCTGCTTGCCTTGAC
>JAUVLP010000056.1 GCA_030600655.1 Candidatus Eiseniibacteriota bacterium | reverse complement strand
ATTATCGACATGTCGCGGGCGCCCATGATCGACATGTGGAGAGTCCTCGGTATCGGCGTCGCTGTCATCGTCAGCACATCGACGGTCTTCCGGAGTTTCTGAATCGCCTCCTTGTGAACAACTCCGAACTGCTGTTCTTCGTCAATGACGAGAAGACCCAGGTCTTTGAACCTGACGTCCTTCTGAACAAGCCTGTGTGTTCCGATGAGAATATCTATCTTCCCCGCGGCCAGTCGCTTGAGGATCTCCCCCTGCTCCTTGGTGGTCCGGAAGCGAGAGAGCACATCGACGTCCACGGGATATTCGGCGAACCGGTCCCGGAACGTGATCAGGTGTTGTTGCGCCAGGATCGTGGTGGGAACAAGGACGGCGACTTGCTTCCCGGACATGACGGCCTTGAAGGCCGCACGCATGGCAACCTCAGTCTTGCCGAACCCAACATCTCCACAGATCAGCCGATCCATCGGTTTCGGCGACTCCATGTCCCGCTTGATGTCCTCGGTTGCGCTGAGCTGGTCCTCTGTCTCCTCGTATATGAATGACGCTTCCAGCTCCTGCTGCCAACCTGTATCCTCCGGGAAAGCCGTTCCGGGACCACCCTTTCTGGCAGCATAGAGTTCGAGGAGCTCCCGGGCAAGTTCAGCCACTGCCTGCTTGGCGCGTGCCTTGGTCTTTTGCCACGCGACACCACCCAGCTTGTTCAGGCGAGGGGTGCGTTCCTCTTTCCCCACGTACTTCTGCAATCTGTCGATCTCGTCAGCCGGCACATAGAGCCGTCCGCTGTCGGCGTATTCCACGACGACGCAGTCGATGGACCTACCGTCGGCCTCAACACGCGTCATACCCACGTAGCGCCCGATGCCGTGGTTAATGTGAACGACGTAGTCCCCCTCCTCCAGCGCCTCGAAGCTTGAGATGGGTGCACCACCGCGGAATTTCCTACGGCGCCTCCGCCTGTATCGATCGAAGATGTCGTGATCCGTATAGACGACCAGACCGGCCCCGTACATCGAGAAGCCCCTCTCAAGGCTTCCCAGTTCCAGCGCCACATCCGTAGCCGCATCACCAAGGAGCTCCGTCAGTCTGGCCGCCTGTCCTCGGTTGTCGCACATGATGAAAACACGGTGCAGGTCCGAGAGGTCACTGAGATGTTTTCTCAACGCCTCGAGGTCTGAGCCAAACGACTCCTGTCGCCTCGATTCAATGTCTATGCGAGGAAGCGCTTCCAGCGCCCTGCTTCTGATGAACCCCATGGCAACCAGCGGCCTTCCGCCAAGACGCGCGACGAGCCTGTCGAACGGGACAAGCAGCGACCCGGGTTCACAGAGCGGCGCCTGCTTATGCTTCTCCATGTAGATCTTGGCTGCCTCGAGCGAAGTCTGTTCCGCCCTGTCCCAGATCTCGTCCTCTCTGATCATAATGACGCCCGCGTCGGCAGGCAGGTGGTCGACGAGCGTCTCCGCGTCTGGGTGGATGGCGGGAATGTACTGCTCGACGCCTTCGAAGTAGAAGCGTTCTTCCAAGCCATTCAGGAGGTAGTCCCGGTCCTCGGAATCGGTGGGATACGCCTTCCTGAGTCTCTGCGCCAATTCCCCGGACCCCTCGCTCAGAAGAGCGACCTCTCGGCGCGGCAGAATAGCAACGCTGTCGAGTTCCCGGACCGACCGCTGCGAGTAGACTTCAAACTGGCGAATCGATGCGACAACATCGCCCTCGAGATCGAGCCTTAAGGGATCGTCGTAGCCGAACGGAAGCACGTCCATAATGCCCCCGCGGATGCTGAACTCCCCGTAGTCCTCCACCATTTTCGATCGGCGATATCCCATGTCCACCATGCCCCGCGCGAACCCCCGAGTGGACATGACCCCACCCAGTTCTATTCTCATTGTCGCGTCGGCAAGAAGACGGCGGGAGAGAGTTCTCTGCATCATCGCCTTAGGTGTGGTCACGACGACAATGGGCTCCCCTTGAGTGAGCCTGCTCAGTGTGATTAGCCTGGATCTGGTGATGGTTGCGAGTGGAGAGCGTCGCTCGTATGGAAGCGTCTCCCACTCGCTGAAGAGCTGCACAGACTCCTCGCCGAGGTAAGTCACCATGACATCGTAGATATGTTCCGCATCGGACAGACCC
Source organism: Candidatus Eiseniibacteriota bacterium (assembly GCA_030600655.1). Taxonomy (GTDB): domain Bacteria; phylum Joyebacterota; class Joyebacteria; order Joyebacterales; family Joyebacteraceae; genus Joyebacterum. The sequence continues at coordinate 13,200 of JAUVLP010000056.1, read as the reverse complement.
GGCGCGACCACGACCCAGACATGGGGAAATCGCTTACTCAGTACGGCCGCAAGAAGGGTCTTGGACGACCCCATGAGGCCGCCTACCCAGAACCGGTTCTCCCCTCCAGCGATCCTCCGTACGACCCGATCGAACGGATCGGCCTCGACCGCAAGATCGACTATCCTTCTGCCCGGCATCTGTCTCCCTCTCAGCCGACCGCAGACACTACCTGCGGGAAACCCGTGCACGTCTCTCGATAGAAACTCGTGGCTCCGGTGAAACTGTCATTACCGTGCGAACCTCGGCCGCGCCACATACATCTCGAGGGCCAGCAGCGTAAGCGCGATGTAAACGAATATGCGCCATAGCTCTCGCCCATGTCTGGCGACCAGGATCTCCTCCTCGAGGTTGGCGCTGGACTCAACAACTCTGACCTCTAACGGATCGAGAAGCCCCGCCATATCCGCTTCGGCCACAGCTGGAAGCTCTGATTCCTCCGCCTCCAGGTTGACGGTCCCCATTGCCCTGAGCTTTCCGTTCTCCATAAACCTGTAGATCCCCGTACGACCCACAGCTCGAAGCGAGGCGCCGCCGCGGGATCCGGCCACCCTGGTTGCTGATTCCTCTCCTCCACCGGGAAGGAGGACAACAGGGACACCGGCATGCGAGGGATCGTATGCAACCACGAGATCCCCACCAACAAGGCAACCGGATTCGCGCTTGGCCGACTCCGCAAGCCACCCTGCAACCCTGTGAAGCAGGGGTACAACCAGCCCACTCCGGGGTATGTCACTCCACACCGGGTCGGTGCCGGTGTACAGGAGAGCTGCTACACCCCCCGCCGGTGGTGTCGTCACCACCATTGCCGGGCCGATCCCCGGCAGCTCGAGAATCTCGTCCGCCCCGTCGACCTCTACCCGAAACGCTTTTCTGACACCCACTTCATCAATCAGCCTGTCACCAAAGGTCAGTCCTGTGAGAAGAGGGTGCCCTGAGGATACCGGCGCCAGCCTCACCCCACCCTGTCTCTCTACCGGCGCCACGATAGAACCGCCGGCAAGAAGGGAAAGCAGTTCGGTGTTCCAGTACCGGATATCCGTCCCACTGCCAAGGACGGCCAGGACGCCACCACCACCCGAAAGGTGTTGCTCTATCCAGCGCTCACCCGCGTCATCAAGCCTGCCTACATCTGCGAGCACCAGCACAGGAAATCGTCCCTGCTCCTGGTGTGCCAGCGCGGCAGCCGTCAACATGACTGGACGGAATCGCACACCGGAGTGCGTTGGATCGAGGGCACGCTCAATATAATATGCGTCGTCGAACGCGCCCACGCGCCCACTGCCCCCTTGGGGCGCGCCCACGCGCCCACTGTCCCCCTGGGGCGCGCCCACGCGCCCACTGCTCCCAGGCGCGCCATCACTCCGCACCACCAGGACCTCTATGCGTTCCTCGGGGCGGATGACGAAGTATCGCCGATTGTCTACATCCAGAACATCCGCGGGAATCTCAACCCAACCGGAGTGCCACTCATGCACGTCTACTGCAGTCGAGAAGACGGCGCTTGCGCCGGCCCCCGCATCCATCGTCACACCAGTCTGCCCAACCTGAACGCCGTCCACGAAGAGCCGCACCGGGATATCACACGATCTCGCAGCGAGGTTTCGCATCTCCGCAACAACTGCATACATGCCGGGAGTTCCACCGTATCGCCTCTCCACACGAACCGAGGTAACCGCGCAGTTGCCGGTCGGACCCGTGACCGGAATGAGGTACACGCGCATTTCGTTGCCGGCTGTCTCCGCTGACAGCCCGACCTCGCTGTTCGTCTCCACCGGCAGTCTGGTCTCGCTGCTCCTCTCCGCCAGCGATCCAACTTCCCTCTCCCACCCCGATTGCTGCATGTCGCCGACGACGTACAACTCCCGGTTGAGATTCCGCGACGCTGCCAGATACTCAAGCGCCGTGGCGACCGCACGTCGGTAGTCGGTGCCGGCCTCAGTTGGACTCAGTCCATCAAGTTCGTCCGCAAGCACATCCGGACTGAACGTGCCATCCCTGACCACGATTCCAGTCGGCGAGGATGCTGTGAGAAGAAACGCCTCATCCCCACCCGACAAAAGGCGTGCTATCGCTCGCCCTGTAGCCACTGCCCCATCGAAAAGGGCGCCGTCTTCCACTCGCCGTGACATGCTGGCGCTGTCATCGATCACGATTGCAACAGACGTCCGGGCGTGAGTGGAAATCCCGCCCTCAAATGCCCCTCGCAACGTCGGCCTCGCGATCGCCAGTGCTACGAAGAGCAGGATCAGACTCCGTATAATGAGAAGCAGGATCTGGCGGACGCGGACCCGGCGTATCTTCTTTCTCTCCAGTTGCTTGAGGAAACGGATCGAGCTGAAGTCGATCGTATCGACGCGTCGTCTGCTGATCATATGGATGATCAGCGGCAGCAGGGCCGCGAATGCGGTAAAGAGAAACGCTGTGTTAAGGAATGTGAATCCCACGTGGATCCCCGTCGCCAAACCTTCGGCGATCAGTCAGCCGTGAGTGTCTCCGGACTTCGAACCGTCCGACGGTCCTTCTACCCCATTCGCTTCCGCTTCTCCAGATAGGAGAAGAGAGCGCGGTCATACGGTGTTGATGTCATCACCTGCACGTAGTCAATCCGACTCTCAGCGCACTCGCGTTGCAATCGCGCCGTCCAGTCGCCGACCGCGGCGAGATAGTCACCCCGAATAGCCAGCGGCTCGGTCGTCATCGTCTCTCCCGTCTCCATGTCACGAAATGTCGCGTCCGCCTCGAATCTGAACTCCACTTCGCGCGGATCGAGAATGTGGAAGACAATGACTTCGTGTTTCAGATGCCGGAAGTGCTTAAGGCCAGGAATCACCTTGTCCGGATCGTCGAGGAGATCAGAGATGAGAATAACCAGGCCGCGTCTCTTCATCCGCCTGGCCAGCTCGTGAAGCACGTCGCCGATTCCTGTTATCGAAGACGCCTCCGTTTTGTCGAGTTCCGAAAGAAGCAGATGAAGCTGCCGGGGATTAGAACGAGGCGGCATGAACTCTCTGATGTGCTCATCGAACACCAGGAGACCGGCGGCATCCTGCTGTTTCAGCATCAGGTAGATCAGAGCGGCGGCCAGATAGCTGCCGTACTCGAGCTTTGTGATCTGGTCCGCGCCGTATCCCATGGACGCGCTCGCGTCGAGCAGGACGTAGCCCCGGAGATTCGTCTCCTCCTCATACTCCTTGATGTAGAAACGATCTGTCTTGCCAAAGACCTTCCAGTCGATGTGCTTCAGCGGATCTCCAGGCATGTACTGCCTGTGCTCAGCGAATTCCACGCTGAACCCCTTGTACGGGCTCCGGTGGAGACCTGTGACGAAACCCTCCACAACAAGCCTGGCCCTCAGCTCCATCGTTGCGAGCTTTGAGACGACCGCTGGATCGAGAAAGCGCCTGTATGAGTCCTCGGACATTGCGACTCTCCGCGTCTCTACGCCTGAACCTCGCAGGGAGCCCCCACAGGGAGGCCCGGGTGTCTATGCTGCGTCGGCCACGAGACGGCCAACGATGTCCGCGGCTGAGATGCCATCCGCTTCCGCATTGAAGTTCGTCACGATGCGGTGCCTGAGAACGGGCCCCGCAACAGCTCTCACGTCTTCCGTCTCTGGTGCGTATTTGCCATGCAGCACCGCTCTCGTCTTCGCGCCCAGGATCAGGTACTGCGAGGCTCGAGGCCCGGCACCCCAACTCACCCAGTTCCGAACGTAGTCAGGCGAGTCATCGGTGGGACGAGTACTGCGAGCCAGCTTCACGGCGAAGTCGAGCGTGTGATCGGGAACGGGCACGCGACGGATGAGCTTCTGCAGTCGCTGGATATCATCCCCACTCAGCACCTTCTCAAGATCGGGGACGTAGGCGCTTGTAGTCGACTCTACGATCTCCTTCTCCTCGGCCTCACTCGGGTAGTCGACGTAGATGCTGAACATGAAGCGGTCGAGCTGCGCTTCGGGGAGTGGATATGTCCCTTCAAGCTCGATCGGGTTCTGGGTCGCGAGCACGAAGAATGGAAGCGCGAGCGAATGTGTGTTGCCTCCAGCCGAGACCTCCTTCTCCTGCATCGCCTGGAGGAGAGCCGCCTGTGTCTTGGGAGGCGTCCTGTTGATCTCGTCCGCGAGGACTATGTTCGCGAACACCGGCCCCTTTATGAACTTGAAGTCCCTGGCATGGGTAACAGGATCCTCTTCGATGATGTCGGTGCCGGTGATGTCTGACGGCATAAGATCAGGTGTGAACTGAATTCGTTTGAAGGAGAGATCCAGGACAGAGGCCAGTGTGCTGACCATCAGTGTCTTTGCAAGCCCCGGGACACCGATCAGAAGACAGTGCCCATCAGAGAGAATGGCCATCAGGAGCTCCTCAATGACCTGGTCCTGCCCCACGATCACCTTTCGTATCTCTCCAAGGATCTTTTCCTTCGCATTGACGAGTGTCTTAACGGCCTCGAGGTCGCCGCTTTCGCCGGATCTCATCTCAGGGTTCATGGTCTTCCTCATGGCTTTGATGAAACGCAATGAGCCGCCGCGCCGGTCGCCGGTAGGGACCCGCGCCGCGGTGTGAGTAATCAATATTGCCCGGTCACACCTACATTGTGACACAGGCCTGGGACGGAGAGTTTAGCAGGTCGAACTCGTGCGGGCAAGCTTCAGACAAATCTGTGTGTAAGCTAAGCACAAATGTCCTCTGTAACTGCAAAGCTAAAATGTCCTCTCCCTGGAAAACGCTATGCGACTCGTAGCGCCCAGCACTGCACATTCGCGTCCTTCTCGCGAGCGGTGTATAGTCGATACGACAGCAGCTGGATCAAGCTCCCCGGAGATATGATGATCTCACGTGTCGTTACTGTGTCCATTGTGGTCTTGACGCTCGCGACGGTGGTATGCGCGGTGCCCGCACCCGGCAAGCCACCGGCGCACTCCACCAGTGACGCCGATGGCCTCGGGGCATCCCGGATACCGCTCGCGTATGTCCTTGATGACACGGAGTTCCGCCAGACGGGGCACGACGCAGCGGCACTCGCCCGCGCTCACACACCGGGGAACCTCCTTGCCCGCACGCCGCCCGACAGTCTCCTTGTCGCTCTCATGGACTCGACGAGTCTCAGGAACATCACCTCGACCATACAGCACATGCAGGACTACGGGAGCAGGTACGTCGCCGTCGACTCGTGCTGGGCCGCGGGCTACTGGATCCGCGACAAGTTCATCGAGTACGGGCTCAGCGAGGTGGAGCTGGACACATTCAGATGCTGGACCTTCCAGGACACGGTCGACGCAATGAACGTCCTGGCATGGAAGGAGGGTTCTTCCCGTCCCGACGAATACATCGTCATCGGCGGCCACTACGACTCGGTCACTACGGACAACTTCTCCGATCCAGATGCACCTGCGCCGGGAGCTGATGACAACGGCACTGGGATAGCGGGGGTTCTCGAGGCCGCCCGGCTCCTGGCCGAGCTCGATCTGGAACGAAGTGTCATCTTCGCCTGCTGGTCGGGAGAGGAGCTTGGACTGAGGGGTAGCCGTGCCTGGGTGAGTGACGCTGTCGCTGCCGACCTCGATATCGTCATCTATCTCAACATGGACTGCCTTGGATACCCGGATGAACCGGACCCGACAGCCATAGTCTATTCAGACTCGTCATCCCTCGCCGTCGCTGCCCTTATGTGCGATCTCATCACGGAAAACACGGGCTACGGCTGCATCACGACAGTGCGACCGATAGGCGCGAGCGACCAGAACAGTTTCTGGGAGATGGGCTACAATGTCCTGGACACGAGCGCAGGCGCGGGGTGGTCGCCATACCACCACACACCAGATGACATCATCGATCATGTCGACCTGTCGATGTGCCGCGCACTCGCCGCGGTCAACGTGGCCACCGGGGCTGCTGTCGCCGGGGTCATCGGAGAGGAACCCAACCTACCTCCGGAGACCGTACTCACTGAGAACTGCGCCGCGACGCACTCGATCCTTACGCTCTTGCCGCTCTTCGAGTGGACGACCGTTGACTTCGATGGAAGCGTCGCCTCCCTCGAGTACCGTGTTGTTCCACTCCCCGGGTCTGCGGCCTCAATAGACATCGATCGCGAGTGGATACAGCTTCCCGCGAACCAGACATCGATCGTGCCGCCCGGCCTCACTGAGGGTAACTACCGCTTCGAGATACGCGCGGTCGATGAGGACGGAGCGGTGGACCCGTCGCCTGCGTCACACTCGTTCACGGCGACCGGCATGCTCCGCCCAACTCTGAGCATCGATATGAGCTTCATCCAGGAGACCGTGGAGTTCTCCGGCAGCTGGTCATCCGGGAACGTACCGAGAGTTCGTGTCTTCGAGGGAGAACACCTTGTCTTTGGACTTGAAGCAACCGCGGACGCCTACTGTGGCGTCGCCGATGTCGTTGCCGTTGCTGTCGGCGACACTGCCGACTGGTCGGACTGGGAAAACGCACCCCACGACTTCGTCATTGTGCCGGAGTTGGGAGACACGGCCATTTACTTCCTGACTGAAGACGAGAACGGTTCGCGCACCACGGGCAAAATCGCGATCACCACTGCTCGCACGGAGATGGACTTGCCTCTTCTCCACGTGGATGACTGGTTCGGGCAGCCCGTGCCCGACGCGACGCACGACGCGTTCTACGACTCTATTCTCTCCGGGTTGGAACACGATACATGGGATCCCTACGAGCACTTCTCCGGCACAGGCCCCCAACTCCCATCGATGGAAGAGCTGGCCGACTACAAGACGGTGTTGTGGAGCCTTGGCGCGAGCGCAACGCTGCTTCACCCTGCGCAGTCCGAAGCCGGCTACCACACGATCGAGGGATTTGTCCGGGCCGGCGGCAATCTCATCATCGAGGGACACTCTACGATCGAGGCGCTCGCGGCGAACAACCAGTATCAGCACTGGCGGGTCTTTGGTGATGGGGATTTCGTTCACGACCACGCAGGGATCGACAGCATGTACAACACCCGTTCGCTGTCCAATCCCGAGAACCCGGGCTCCTATGGATACGCGTTCCTTGGGGGGATCTCGATCGCCCCGTGGAGCTACGTTCACCTCCCGGTAGACACGCTTGTGAAGTGGCAGGAAGGCCACGCTCTGTACGGCGGCCTGCCGTCGTGTGAGGTCTACAGGCCCTCCCCGGCCACAAGGAGGCTTCACCTGTTCGATGCCTACCTCAACCTGGACCTTGATGAGAGACCGTGTGCCACACTCAGACTTCCCGATGACGGCACCGGCTCCGTCGCCGTTCTCGGATTCCCTCTATACTATGTAGAAACGGGCGCGGCCAGGAGCGTGATCAGAGCTCTTCTGACAGACATGGCTGAGTGGCAGCAACCGGCCACGCTTGTCAGTTTCAGTTGGGAAGACACGCCTGACTCCATCAGCTTCACATGGTATCTCTCACCTCGCGACGGCCCTCTTGGATGCTATGTGGAGCGCCGGCTCAACGGGTCGAACGATGAGTATGTGCCGCTCACAGCTTCGCCGCTCTCACCAGACGCGACAGGATGGTATCGCTACACAGACACGTCCACCACGGGATGGACCAACTACAGCTACCGCCTGCGCGTCCTCGAATGCTGCGGGACCACAACCATCCACGGCCCGTGGAGCATAGCGATTCCATCCGACACCTCCACCTGCCGGCTTCTTCCGCCCTTTCCGAACCCGACGACCGGTGCGACTGTGATCCGATATGTCGTTCAGTCAGACCACCGGTGGGCATTCGTGGATGTCTTCTCTCTCGACGGACGCCTTGTCAAGTCCCTGTTCTGCGGCCCGCGCCAGGCCGGAGGCTACACGGCACGCTGGGACGGAACGGACAGTGATGGAGAGAATGTAGCCGGCGGCGTTTACTTCATCAGGGCACGCATCGGGATGTCGGAGCTGGAGCGAAAAATCGTCGTGCTTCGATAGTATTCTGCGATCCAAGGCGTTCCTGTGCGGGCTCTTCTCTATTGACCGCGGGCGCCGGAGACCGTAGATTCACATAGACACTAATCCCACCGGGCGCCGAAAGGCCGTTCAGGGAAAACCGGTCGAATACCGGTGCTGTCCCGCAACTGTAGTCGGGGACGAACCCTGTGAGGCCGCGCTCGGACAGCGCGGTCTTCTGGGCAGTAGGACGATCCGAGAGCCAGAGCACCTGCCGGTGGGAATGCTCGTCGGTCCGTGGACAGACCGAGGAACGGGCGTGCGAATCTACTGCGCGAGCGCTTTCTCTACCCGGTATGCATAACGGCGCCCCGCGGGGATTCCTCCCATCGGTCTGTTATTGGGGGGAAACTCGTGGGGCATCGGTCCATATTTGGGGTCTTCACACTCATTCTCGCCGTCCACCTCCTGGCCTCTCCGGCCACTGCGGATGACCACAGCGAGCCCGCGCCCCTCACCGGTATCGTCGACACACTCGAAGTCATCTCCGACCGTCCAGAGCGGCTGGAGGCTGTGCCAACGTTCGCGACCGTCCATGAGATCGCGGGCGAGCTCGGTCGCGTCTCGACCGTGACAGACGTCATCGAGAAAGGCGCCGGTGTCCACGTGAGGCGATACGGCGGCCTCGGTGCATACAGCACCGCCTCCATTCGCGCAAGCTCACCCGGACAGGTCCAGGTCTACGTCGACGGCGTCCCGATGAACCCCGCCGGCTACGGAACGACCAACCTTGCGGATCTCCCGCTCGACAATCTGGAGCGCATCGAGGTCTACAGAGGTGGAGCACCTGTGGAGTTCGGAAGCCCCGGAATAGGCGGCGTAGTAAATCTGGTCACGCGCTCGCCCGGCTCGGCCGGCGGCGCGGTTGTACTGTCAGCCGGTAGTTACGGAACCTTCAGAGTCGACCTCCTGCGCTCCGGGAGCCTCCGGTTTCGCGGGGATGGCTGCGCCGCTACCGACAGTTCCGCGAGCGCCGTTACCAATGTCCGGGCTCACAACCGAGAAGCTGCGCTGGATTACACCGTGGCCTTCCATCACCTCCAGAGCGAGGGCGACTTCGAGTACCTCGATCGCCACGGCACGCCTGAGAACACGGACGATGATGAGATAGTTGCGAGAGAGAACAACAGCTTCACGCAGAACGATCTTCTCGTGAGAGTCGACGGTGGGTCCTGGGCCGGGTGGAAGATCGAGGCGTCGAACGAGATATTTGAAAAGCAGAGCGGTGTTCCCGGGATCGAGAACGTACACATTGAGAGCGTGCACTACATTGTCTTTCGGAACACTGCCCGCATCTCCGTTGAACCGCCACGCACCGTGGGAGATGCGCTCTCATGCAGAATCTCGGGCTTCCACGTCGCCAGGCGGGACCGCTTCTACAACCCGGACGACGAGGTCGGTTTCGACAGGTCCGACTCGGACGACAGAAGCTCGAGCTACGGTGCGAACCTGCTTTCAGGCTTCGATTGGCACGCCGCCCACCAGTCCCTGAGTCTGTTCGCGGAGGTGAAACGCGAGCGCTTCACACCTGAGAGCTTGAATCCCGCCATCGGCGTGGGCTTCACAAGGAAGCGCACTGCCTATTCGCTGTCTGCGGAGGATGAGCTCTTCCTCCTGGGCGATAGACTCAAGCTCGTAGCCGGCTACAGGTATCACAACTCGGCCGACAACTACACGGGACCTGTTCCAATTGGCGGACCTCCCGAGGCACTTGCGGAAGATCATCGTGCAGAATTCCACGGCTCGTCCTTTGGCGCGAGGATGCGTCTGCATCCTCGGGTGACGCTGAAGGCCAATCGGACTCGCTTCGCCCGGTTCCCGTCGATGATCGAGCTCTTTGGGGCGAGCGGGTTCATCAAGGGAAACGCGGAGCTGACACCGGAGACAGGAACAATGATGGATGTCGGCATCGTGTTCAGATCCGAGCCGTCGTCCTCCGTAAGGGCCTTTCTCGAGGCCGTTCTCTTCTGGGCCGACAGGGACGACCTCATTGTGTTCCTCCAGAATTCCCAGCGTACGGTCAAGGCATTCAACCTGGAGTCCGCGAGCGTCGAGGGAATCGAACTTACTGCACATTGTTTGTGGGGAGCAGGACTGAGCCTGGCGGCTTCCTACACGTTCCAGGACGCGAGGAACGAGGGACCATCACCGACCTACAGTGGAAAAAGGCTCCCGTACGAGCCCCGGCATGATCTTTTCGTGCGAACAGAGTGGAAAGGGAGAGCGGGGACGGTCTGGCACGAGTATCACCACCAGGGAGAGACCTACCGAGACCAGGCGAATCTCGAGGAGAACCTGAGTCCCGCGTCACACATTCACAACGTGGGGGGGAGCATCAACCTGATTCCAGACACACTGTCACTATCGCTCGAGGTTCAGAATCTGACCGATAAGCGCATCGTCGACGTCGAGGGATATCCACTTCCAGGCAGGACGTTCTACGCGACGCTGCTTGTGGAAACACCCTAGCCAAGGAGAAGACAGCATGGACCGCACGAAACGACACCGCCTGCTGCTTATTGCCGTCCTCGCCACAGCGACGCTCGTGCCGCTGTCGGGAGAGGGCGCGGGGCCTCCCTGCGACTACGTTGTCTCTGTGAACTCGGACTACTACGTCAGCGGACGCGTCGCGGTCGCAGGTGTCATGCCGCCATGGAGCGTGGACGACCCCGTGGCGACCATTCACAGTGACGCGGACGCCCGGTACTACAATGGGCTCGTTTACGTGATCAACCACCTCTACGGAGACAATATCCAGGTTCTCGATCCGTCGCAGGACTTCGCCACGATCCTACAGTTCTCGGTCGGTCCGGGAAGCAATCCCCAGGACATTGCGTTCGTATCGGAGAGCCGCGCGTACGTCTCCAGAAACGAAAGTGCGATCCTCTACGAGGTCGACCCGACCACTGGAGCCATCACCGATTCCGTCGACCTGTCGGCTCTGGCCGATGCGGATGGTCTGCCTGAGATGTCGGGCATGGCTCTTCGCGGTGGGCTCCTCTTTGTGGCGGTGCAGCGCCTCGACCGGGACTACTACTGGACCCCAGTCCCGCCATCCTATCTCGCCGTCATCGACACGGCGACAAACGAGCTGATGGACATCGACCTGGTGTCACCCGGCGTTCAGGGCATCGAGCTCCCCGCCACGAACCCCTACAGGGACATCCTTGTCGACGAAGACACCGGCCTTCTCTACGTGGCATGCAGCGGCAGCTGGGGTTCGCTCGACGGCGGGATCGTCGAGGTCGACCCCGTTACGCTGGAGGCAGTCCGGTTCGTGTCAACTGAAGCGCAACTTGGCGGTGATCTCTACGACTTCACCTTGCCCGTGTCCGGTCGCGCCCACGCGGTTGTCTCGACATCGTCGCCATCCTGGGAGCAGTTCTGCGTCGCGTTCGATTGGTCGACCGGCGAGAAACTCAGCAACGTGTGGAAGCCGGGCGGCTACAGTGTGATGGACGTGGAGGTGCACGAGGGAAGCGGACAGCTGTTTCTCGCAGACAGGACATACGCATCGCCAGGCATCCGCATCTTCGACGTGAGCGACGGGTACCAACTCACAACAGGCCCCATCATGGCCTCGCTGCCTCCGCACGACCTCCTCGTGGTGGGAGACGAGATCACCGCTGTTGCGCCGGACGGCGACCATGCAGCATTTCATCGTCTCTCGGCGTACCCAAATCCCTGTAATGACAGTTGCGCTCTGGCCCTTCAGCTTCCCGGACCAGACCGGGTGCGTGCGGCCGTGTACGATGTAATGGGCAGGCTGGTGTGCGTGCTTGCCGATCGGTCCTTCCCTGCTGGGGAGGTGCTACTTGCGTGGAACGGCCGCGACGAGCGAGGAGACACTGTAGCGAGTGCCGTCTACTTTGTGAGGATGCGTGTTGGGGCGTCGGAACTGGAGCGAAAGATCGTCTTGCTTCGGTGATACGCCGCGGCCCGGAACCACCCTCGTAGAATTGACCATCCATCAGTGGCGTGCTATATTCTCCACAAGGATCAGCCTGTGGATCAGATTCCGGTGATGACGGTGATGTCCCAAGCTCAGCGTCTATGCGCACCACGGCACATCAAGATGAAGCCGCTCCGGGAGAACGCGTGGACTACCTGAAGGAGATCGCAAGAGCCTTTCCCCTTCTATATCTTCGGCGGAACCACGAGAATAGACATCTACAGAAAGAAACAGCGGCAAGGAGGAGCAACTGCTTAGGAACTTCACGCAGAACGAAGGCGTACTCGAGATCAGCGGGATCCCAGTGACACAACTCGCAGGTCAGTTCGGGACTCCGGCCTATGTTTACGACGGCGACAGGATCCGAGAACGGTTCCGTGCCCTGAGAACTGCATTCCCATCGTTCGAGATCTTCTACTCGATGAAAGCGAACCCTTCCCTCGCTCTCGTTGGACTCCTGATGGAACTCGGGGCCGGGGTGGAACTGGCATCCGGCGGGGAGCTGTTTGTTGCAAGGGAAATAGGGTTTGATCCCCTAGACATCGTGTTCGCAGGACCCGGAAAGACCGATCGCGAGCTGGAAGACGCCATCCTGGCGAGGATCTTCGCAATCAATGTCGAGTCACTCAGAGAACTCGAACGCGTATCCCACATATCGAGACTGCTTCGCGTTCCGGCGCGTGTGGCCTTGAGGATCAACACGGCAGACGGCCTGACCAAGGTCGGCGGAGGCTCGACAGGACCCCTCCACGAACAGATGGCGGGCGGCCCAAGCAAATTCGGAATCGATGAGGAGAAACTCGGCGACCTCCCTGATCATTGGGACAGGAAGACGATCGACATCGTAGGCATACACGTCTACACGGCGAGCCAGATTCTTCACATGGACGAGGTGGTGGAGAACGCCAAACGTACGGTCGCGACAGCGCAGCGCGTTGAGGAAATAATCGGGAGCAAACTGGAATCAATAGACTTCGGCGGAGGCTTCGGCGTACCGCACTACGAGGAGGAGGAACAGCTCGACCTGCCGGCCCTGGGTGCGGCGGTCGAGGAGGTGTTCGCCCCCTACTCGGGACGCGATGGGTTCCGTCTTATTCTGGAGCTGGGCAGAATCCTTGTGTCTGAATGCGGTGTATATTTGACGCGCGTGGTCGAACTCAAGGAGTCAAGGGGAGAGCGCTTCGTCATCACCGATGGTGGTATCAACCAGTTCGTACGCCCAATGCTTATGAAGATCCACCACGAAGCCGCCGTT
>JAUVLP010000158.1 GCA_030600655.1 Candidatus Eiseniibacteriota bacterium | reverse complement strand
ATTCCATGTCCACTTCATTCCGACAAGCAGCTCGTGGCTCAATGTCATCGAAAGGTTCTTTCGCGATCTTGATGAAAAGCGAGTGCATCGAGGGATCTTCAGAAGTGTGCCCGAACTGATTGATGCAGTGATGGGGTATGTTGGCCATCACAACGAAGACCCGAAACCATTCGTCTGGAGAAAAACCGCAGACGAGATAATCAACAAAGTGGGACGAGCGAGACTCGCGTTGGATAATGCCCCAACAGGATGAATCACACCACTAGTTAGCCCGCGCACCGTGACTCAACCGCGGCTACTCTCGCCTAGCTAAGTAGAAGACCGTGGACTCAAGGCGATGGTGAGAACGGAAGAGCGTGACACCTGCTGAAGCAACAAGCCACGCGAGTCCCGATTTCAATCCACATGTCCCTATTGGGCTGCTCGTGACCTCCACAACGTCGAACCCACCGTACCGAAGCTGCTCCAGGATCTGTCCCACAGAGTACTCGGTGATGTGTCTATCGGACATGAAGGAAACAGGTCTTCCAGTCAACACTCTGACGAGATTGCGCAACCTATAGCGGCTGGGCGTGGAGACGATGAGGAAACCTCCGGTCGCCGTGATCCTTGCTATCTCCGCCAGCATTGCGACCGGATCGGGCACGTGCTCCCAGAGGTTGTTGCACACCACGACATCGAAGCATCCGTCAGAGTACGGAGGCGTCCGAGCGCTTCCGACAGCGTAGCAGATTCCGGCGGAGTGCCCGACCGCATACTCAATCGCGGACACCGAGCAGTCGAGCCCAGAAATCCGCGTCTCTGGGTACCTCTTCTGCATCTCACGGGTAATGTGACCCTGCCCACAGCCCAAGTCGAGGATTCGAGAAGGGCGCCCCAGTGACTGCAGCGCCCTGCCAACTAGCGCCAACGTGCAGATCACTCGACGCTGCTGAAACGAAGTCGAAAGACCCTCCTCCACAGAGTACGGGTCGAAAGCCCGGTACTCGTCAAGTGCCGCAACCTCGTCAGGCGGCAAGAAGATAGGGAAGCCCTTGGCGTGCTCCGTCGCAGGAGTTGTCCGGTATTGAGGCTCGCTCTCGGAAGAACCTCTCGCGGTCTCGTCAGTGTCGCTGCACGTCATCTCCCTCATGCGTTCCCTCTTAATCTACTGCACAGTGCGTCGCAGGACCATCCACGCGACGCGACTACTGACGCTTCCGGATGTCGGCCGGTGCGCGGGCTAACGGACCGCGTATCAGCCGCGAGCGTTAAGGCTGGCGCGGCGGGTGCGTCGGGCGCGCCAGCGCCCGGTGCAGGCGGCGTGACAGCCAAGCTCGTCGGCTGCATACGCTAGTTAGATGACTCGCGCAGCTGCGACCTCAGCCGCTCATCTATGAGTTCTGACAGCTCTGTGCTCTCCACTGTGAACAGACGCCACGACCTGAGCCCTGACCTGTTCGGCTCATGGTAGCAGAAGAGCGCGCCCGCTCTGTCCAGCACCGCTACCCTGCCGTCGTCCAGCCGTATCATTAGCCGGGAGCCAGACTCGTCGGGCGCGAAACCAGGCTCCACCCAAGCCTGAAGCAGTTGGCAGACCTCACGGAACTCGGCCGGCTCGAACTCGACCGAAAAGCCGGAAGGCGAATCCACGTACTCAATCGCCTTGACATTATCCAACAGGAACCGGAACTGCACGAAGCTATCCGAGACTGCCATGGCCGGCACATAACATCCAGGACATCGAATCTGGTCGATGGCCGCCCGAATGCTCATCTTCATGAAGTCGTTCTCGGCGCCTCGCATCCGGGCCTCCAGAGCGGGGATGGAACTCCAATCTCGTGCGGTCGCCAGAGCTTCTGCGGCAGCGACCACGACTCGGCGCGACTGTGTCGTGTCCGACAACACACCTCGAACCAGAGCGACCGACGCTTCATCGCCAAAGCTCCCCAGAGCCCTCACTGCCGCGCTGC
This sequence comes from Candidatus Eiseniibacteriota bacterium, assembly GCA_030600655.1. GTDB lineage: Bacteria > Joyebacterota > Joyebacteria > Joyebacterales > Joyebacteraceae > Joyebacterum. The sequence continues at coordinate 1,979 of JAUVLP010000158.1, read as the reverse complement.
GAGCCGGGTCAAAGGAACTCTGCAGCGCTTCCTCAAGCATCCAGCGATATCGGGGCCCGAGACAGGCGATCTGCTCGACCACGAATTGTAGGTTCCATTCCTCCTGATCGTGAAGTGCCTGCAACATCTCCTGCTCTGAGTACAGCGGGAGTGGAAACGGGCTCATGTAAACCGAATTCTCCGCGGCGGGCACGACACCAGCCACGACGGCCAGCAGGCAACCCACGGCCACAGCCACCACCATCCTGCGCTGCATGTTCTCGCTCCCTCCGCCGCGAGTCATCTAACGGACCGCGTATCACCTGCGAGCGTTAAGGCTGGCGCGACAGGTGCGCAAGCAGCTGGCGTGACAGCCAAGCTCGTCAGGTGCATACGCTAGTTAGGTGACGCACGGCACGGCCCAAACGTTACAAGTTCGTCCCGCAGTACGGGCAGTTCGAGACGCCCTGTATGGGAACGAGGAACCCGCAACCCGGGCAGGACCGGTACTCAGCGCTACCGTCGGTGAAAACGACCGCAGAGCCGCTTGCCATGGTGCCGCCGGTCACCTGAATCAACTCACTCACGGTGCTCACTTCGGCCGCCTGTTCGGCGCGGCTGCCGAAGTACGTGACGACAGTGTCCTTGAGATCACCGAACAAGCGAGTGTGCTCATCCGACTTCTCCTCGATTCCGTCTAGCCGAGAGTAGACCTGGTCAATCTGTGCGGAGAAGTCAGCGAAATCCGGGCTCTCCGACATCGCCGCGCACCGCTCGTACCAATGGTCTCTCATTTCGCGGATGACCTTGCGCTTCCGCGGATTGTCACCGTAGCTATCATGGCACTCGGCGCACAGCGGTGCAGCGTTGTCTATGTCATCAGATCCGTTCTCCGACTGCGGAATGATGTGATGTACCTGGACGAAGAGCTTGCCGCACATGCAGCACTGGAAGTTCGCTCTCTTCTTCACCTCGAGCTTGACCGACTCCGAGAACGCCATCTAGTCCCCTCTCAGATTACAGAACGAGCGTGCACAGTTTCGCCACTTGTCTTCCGCTCCAAGAGCCGTGCGTCACCTAACGGACCGCGTATCAGCCGCGAGCGTTAAGGCTGGCGCGGCGGGTGCGTCGCGGGCGTCAGCCCGCGGTGCAGTCGACGTGACAGCCAAGCTCGTCGGCTGCATACGCTAGTTAGGTAGCGGGGGCGAGACGGACTCTGGGACCGCCAGCTACCTGTACAACGACTTGATGGTCCCCCAAGTCTCGCCATGCACCGGGACCGGAGAGCAATCACCGTCAGGGCACTCGCCCCCGTTGATGCTCCCATTGGCCAGCACGCAGTAATGGTCAACCTCACCCGGCTCACTGCAGTCGACGATCCACCTTGGGTAATCAAGATTGTCGAGAACCTGCAGGCAGCACGACCCCCCGCCGAGATAGAAATACGTCGCGAACCCCGCAAGCACCGGCTCTTCGTCCGAGGTATAGCACTCGTAGCTGCAGAGGGTGGTCCCAGGGAGCATCCACGGATCGTAGCAGATCGGCAAGTCCCCTGACATCAGGATCGTCCAGTGGCCTGTAGCAACGACTTCGGGATAATCCGCGACGAGATCCGTGAGCCGGAATGAAGCGCATCTCACACCTTCGCCCACCTGATCCAGGCACACGTAGGCATCGAACTGCGTGTACAGCTCAGGCGTGATCTCATGAACGTAATTCGGCGGACCAAAGTCGATGTAGATGCGGATGTCCGGGTTCCCGCCGGCGTGTGCGGTGCATGTCAGCACGATGAGTGCTGCAGCCACTAGCAATCGACTCATGTGACACCTCCAATCCAAACCAACGTTGTGCCCCCGCTACCTAACGGACCGCGTATCACCCGCGAGCGTCAAGGGTGGCGCGGGGTGTGCTGGCGACGCGAAGCGGAGCCCCCCTTGCAGACGCCGTGACACCCAAGCTCGACGGGTGCATACGCTAGTTAGCCGGCCGACACAAACGTC
>JAUVLP010000086.1 GCA_030600655.1 Candidatus Eiseniibacteriota bacterium | reverse complement strand
TGTCGAAATCGGGATTGTGCCTCGCAAAGCGCAGCACGAGCCGACCTATCCTTCCGAATCCGTTGATTGCGTACTTGAGAGCCATGCTTCCTCCTAGGCCTTGCCTGCGGAACCGAAGAGCTCGATCTTGGATTTGACCAGCTCCTTCATGCCTTCGCGCGCGGCGCCGAGGATCTTCCTCGGATCGAACACCTCAGGGCTGTCAGCCAGTATCTGACGCACGCCCCCAGTGAACGCCAAGCGCAGATCTGTGTCGATGTTCACTTTGGCGATTCCAAACGGGATCGCCTCTCTGATGCTCTCCGGTGGCACGCCCTTCGCCCCAGGCAGATCTGCTCCGTAGCGGCGAGCGAGTTCCAGGACCTTCGGGGGAACTGCTGAGGCGCCGTGTAACACCAGCGGCACGGACACCAGCTCGGCTATTTGTTTGAGGCGGCCGATGGCCAGTTTTGCATCGCCTTTGAATTTGTATGCGCCGTGCGATGTCCCGATGGCGACTGCGAGCGAGTCGCACCCGCTTAACTCTACGAATTCCGCTGCCTGGTCGGGATCGGTCATGGCTGCGTCGCGCTCATCAACGGCGATCTCGTCCTCGACTCCCATCAACCTGCCGAGTTCGGCTTCGACACTGATGCCCATCGGGTGGGCGAGCTCTACCACTGCCAGCGTTTCCTTAATGTTCTCCCTGAACGGAAGGTGTGATCCATCGATCATCAGCGAAGTCCATCCATTCTCGATGCAGCCTCGGATGACGTCGAGATCGGTTCCGTGATCGAGATGTAAAGAAGCAGGCACACCTGTTTCCTCGGAGAAATTCCTTACTAGATCGTGGAGGTTCCTGTAGCCGGCGTACTTGATGGCTGATTGAGAAATCGCGATAATCACCGGCGAGTGAAGTTCAGCCGCAGCCTCGAAGATGGCGGCCGTGATCTCTAGATTGCTGGTGTTGAATGCGCCTACCGCATACCCACCCAGACGAGCTGGTACCATCAATTCATTGTTGTTCAAGAGTGGCATGAAAGCTCCTATCCGAAGAACGTTCTGGCGACCTCGTACAGCTCTGAATCGACTCGCTTGATGCACTCCATCGCATGAGCCATCTCTACTGGTATGATCTTGTCACCCTGGAGGCTTGTCATCTTGCCGAACTGGCCGGCGTGAATGAGATCGGCTGCGAGAACACCGAAGCGCGTGCCCAGAACACGGTCAAACGCGGTGGGCGTTCCTCCGCGCTGCGTGTATCCAAGCACGGTGACACGCGTTTCGTATCCGGTGTGCTCTTCGATCATTTTGGCAAGCCTGTTCCCTATGCCGCCCAGCCGGACATGACCGAACGCGTCGGTTCCCTTGGACTGGAGCACAAGTTCCGGAGCTTCGTTTTCTTCGACCGGGTACGAGGCTCCCTCGGAGACGACGACGATACTGAAATTCTTGCCTCTGGAGTGACGTTTGTGGATGACGTCGCAGACTTCTTCGACAGTAAAGGGAACCTCGGGTATGAGGATCAGGTCAGCGCCGCCCGCTATCCCCGACTTGACGGCGATCCAGCCAGTGTCTCTTCCCATCACCTCGACCACCACGACCCTGTTGTGTGATTCCGCAGTCGTGTGAAGGCGGTCAATGGCCTCCGTGGCAATATGCACTGCCGTGTCGAATCCGAATGTGAAGTCCGTTCCGTTGATGTCGTTGTCGATTGTCTTCGGTACTCCGACAAGAGGAAGTCCATCTTGGTACAGATGATATGCAACGCCGAGCGTATCTTCTCCCCCGACGGCCACAATACCGTTCAGATCCAGGCTCCTGAGTGTCTCCTTGGCACGTTCGACACCGTTCTCCTCGCGGTACACATTCGTTCTGGATGTGCCCAGTATCGTTCCCCCGCGGGGAAGGATTCCGGAGACCTCATCCAAGCCGAGAGGTTGGTGGTCGTTCGTGAGAACCCCGGCCCAGCCGTATCGGAACCCGATTACCTCGCCGCCGTATTTGCCGATTGTGCGTCTGACGATCGCTCTGATGACCGCGTTGAGACCTGGGCAGTCTCCTCCACCTGTCAGGATTCCTACTCTCATTGCTTCCTCCAACCGCTTCCTGAGTGTCCTTCTGCTGAGTCAATCACAATTAAATCAGAATAGTCGTCGTGGAGGTCACTGTCAACCGGTTTTGGGCTCTCCGGAGGTCCGGCAACCGCGAGGAGAGACACGGAGTCTGCGCCCGCGTTCAGTACGGCAGCCGCAGCAGCGGACAGCGTTGCGCCTGTCGTTACTACATCGTCAAGGAGAAGGACCCGGCTGTGGGACAGGCAGTCTCCGCGCGCCCGGAAAGCTCCCAGCGTATTGGCAAACCGCAGCTCTCTGTCCAGACGCGCCTGGCTTTCTGTAGCGCGGGTCCGCTCGAGCGCGTGTGGAGCAACAGGCAGGGCCATGCGACACCCGAGGCCGTGAGCAATGAGGAGTGTCTGATTGTATCCTCTCTCTCTCCTTCGGGTGGCGTGCAGAGGAATCGGGACAATGACGTTGCAGTCGGCCGGTGCGGCGACTGCTGCGGCCGAAGCCAGAAGCCCGGCCTGCGAGATGGCGCCGCGGTACTTGAACGCGTGCAGAACTACACGGACGACGCCTTCGAACGGCAGTGCGTAGCGCACGTACAGAAGCGAAGCCGGGTGACGTTCATCATCGAGATGAATGCTGGTCTCACTCTCTGCAGCACTGCGTGAAAGCAGCATGCTACGTGGGGTCGCTTGCAGGGAATGTGCGCATAGTCGACATAGGTGCTTCTCTTCGTTTTCGATGTGCGTCCCGCATCCGACGCAGGAATCCGGGCAGATGAATGCCAGAAGCGCTCGAACGATACGTGCAGATGAATCTGTGAGTGTCAAACGAGAGTACCCAAAGAGGAAGTGCGGCAGGTGGGGCTCGGGATTGCGCGTCAGGCGCCGGTTCTAGCAGCCGATCGTCTGGATAGGTAGAGCATTACGCCGGACGACGCAAGAATGACCAGAACTCCGAAGAGCTGATTTCGGGTGAACGTGATTGACCCATTCTCGAGCAGCATCGAGATCGAAGGGTAGTATCTCAATGGATCCACGAACAGTCTGGAAAGTGCGAGGAGGATCAGGAGGAGGGTCAGGAGAAATCCATCGAACGGTTTCCTCCGCTCTACGACCAGAAGCACTACCATAATGGCGAACGCAGCCAGAGATTCATATATCTGTGTCGGATGGATCGCAATGCCGGGGAATATGTCTGCAGCGCCCGACCCGGCAGGAAACGTGACTGCCCAGGGAAGAGTGCACTCGCGCCCGAAGCAGCACCCGTTCAGAAAGCATCCTATACGGCCGATTCCGATCCCGAGGGCCAGAGCCGGCGCTGCGAGATCAATCCCCAGCCACGGATCCACACCTCTTCGTCTGAAGAAGAGGACCCCGGTTGCGATCCCGGCCGTAACGCCGCCGTAGAGCGTCAGCCCCCCGTCCCATACTTTGAAGGCGCGGGCGATATCGCCGGCGTAGTATTCCCAGTGTCCGATGACGTAGGTCAGTCTGGCTCCGGCAATCGATACAAGCATCACGAAGAAGATCATGTCGATGATCATGTCAGGATCCAGTCCCTGAGCTCTGGCACGCTTCCGTGTTAACAGAAGTCCAAGGACGAACGCTGTCGCGATCATGAGACCGTAGCTTCTGAGAGGAAACGAGCCTATGTGGAAGAGAACGGATCTCATCTTGTCCCTCCGGTGGATTTTCTTGTGCCGGTATTCGATTCGCTCGTCATCTAGTATTCCATTCGTCTCATGCTCATGCCGAGCACTATACCGATCGAGCCCATCGTCACCAGCAGAGACGATCCCCCGTAGCTCAAGAGTGGCAGTGTCATGCCGGTCACCGGTGATAGTCCCAGTGTCACGCTGATGTTCACGGCCATTTGAACAAACAGAGCGCTCGCGATGCCGACGATCACGAGTCCGGCGAAACGATTCCTCACTAGACCAGCCAGTTTGAGCATACGGGTGATGATGTAGAGGTAGAGCCCGATGACCACGACGCAACCGAAGAAACCGAACTCTTCCGCCAAGACCGAGAAGATGAAATCGGTGTGCTGCTCCGGCAGGAAAGCGTAATTTTTCTGCGTGCCGTTCAGAAATCCTTTTCCGAACACGGACCCGGAACCGATTGCGATCTTAGACTGAATCAACTGATAGCCCGTGCTGAAACGGTACTTCTCGGGGTTCAGAAAAGCAAGGACTCTGTGTTGCTGGTAGTCTTTGAGATGGTTCCAAAGGAAAGGACTCATGCGTCCCATGGCGACCGATGTCAGGAAGATAAGCAGCTTGTCTGAGATGAACATCCGCGAGGTGTACAGACCCCCCCCCAGAAGCGCGACGAAGATGGCCCACGCGATCCAGTTGAATGCAATGATCATGCTGATGACGGGCGCTGCCAGCAGCAGCAGGTAGATGGGTTTCACCCCCGCCCAGAAGAGCATTGGAAGGAGAATCAGGACAAAGATGATCGATGTGCCCAGGTCGGGCTCGCGCAGAATCAGTGCTGTTGGGACAAGCACGATGATCAGTGGCAGGAGAAGATGTATCGGGCGGTTGAGGTTTGTCTTTCTGGAAGCGAGGTAGCGAGCCAGAACCACAATCACCGCGTACTTAGCAAGCTCCGATGGTTGAAGGCGCATCGGGCCGAATTCAAACCATCGTCTTTCTCCCATCTTGCCCACGCCGATGATAAGCACTGCTGCGAGAAGAATAAGGGCAATCCCATATAGGAACGGAGCCAGTCCTTCCAGGGTATCCTGGGAGATCAGTATCCCGATTCCCATAGCGAGCAGCCCCGCAAGAGCCCAGACAACCTGTTTCTTGACCAATGTGGATGTAATTCCGTCGCCTTCAAAGGTTGCGCTGTGTATCATCAGAATGCCGATCACGGCTATCGCCAGTGTGACAAATAGAATGCCGTAGTCGAAATCCCTCAGCTGTCTGCGGTTCAGAATCTGCAATCCGTCACTCCTCGCGAATCCCACGAACGTCCGAATCAGCGTTTGGAAGAGGATGGTCGGCATCGGTTCTGGCGCCTTCGCCCTCGGGAGTGGCCTCGGCTGGAGTCGCCCCACCCGGCTCCTCGTGCTCGAGTACATGCGGCTCCAAAGTCTCTTCCTGCTCCAGACTGTCAAATCTGAGGTAGGCCTTAAGGACCTCACGAGCGATCGGGGCCGCTATTGCTCCGCCACCTCCCCCGTGCTCAATGAGGACAGCCACAACGATCTCCGGATCATCGGCCGGAGCGAAGCAGACAAACCAAGCGTGGTCTTCGCCGTGTGGATTCTGCGCCGTTCCTGTTTTTCCACCAACCTCGATTCCGGGTACGCGAGCCAATTTCCCCGTTCCATTAGGCGCCTCTACGACGTTGACCATCGCCTGCTTCAGAAACGACAGTGTGGAATGACTAAAGGGTAGTTCGTACGAGACTGACTCTTTCACCGTCCCGATCATACGCCCGGAGTAGGTCTCGATCCGCTTGAGGACGTGCGGAGCATAGACGGGCCCGTTGTTCACAATGCCGCAGACCATGCAGGCCATTTGCAGAGGCGTTACCAGAAGCTCTCCCTGACCGATGGCCAGGTTCAGCACCACTCCCCTGCTCCATTTTCTCTTCCCGTATGCGCGATCATACCATGCCGGCGTTGGAAGATTCCCAGCGGCCTCGCCGGCTATATCGATGCCGGTTCTATGGCCGATCCCTGACCTGCCTGTCCAATCCATGAGTTGGGCCACGCCAAGACGCACGCCCAGCTGGTAGAAGTAGACGTCACACGACTCAACGATGCCCTTCATCATGTTGACGACACCGTGCCCCTCATGCTTCCAGCAGCGAAACGTCCGGATCCCATACTTGAATGCGCCGATGCACGTCACGGTTTCGTCTCTGCCGATGCGTCTGCTTTCGAGCCCGGCAGCAGCCGTGATGAGTTTGAATGGGCTGCCGGGGGGATAGGTTGCCTGGATCGCCCGATTCAAGAGAGGGTGAAACGGTGATGTGGAGATCGAGGCCCACTCTTCGTTCGAAATGCCGTCGACAAGATTATTGGGATCAAGAGCGGGCAGAGAGGCGAGCACAAGCACTCCTCCGCTGCGAGGATCGATGGCCACTATTGCTCCACCGTCATAGCGTGACAGAGCCTCTTCCGCGGCGATCTGCGCCGGCGCATCCAGATTCAGAATGAGGTTGCTTCCTGGTCTCGCTGCACGCGAAGGGCCATCTTGGAATGGATATAGCTCTCGTCCCAGGGCGTCACAAACCCAGTACTCGGCTCCGTCGCGGCCCCTCAACATGAATTCGTAGCGGTTCTCAACACCGGTCTTACCAACCACGTTGCCCGAGCGGTAACCAAGTGGTGCTCTGTCTATGAGCTCATCGTCGGATATTTCAGCCACGTAGCCGATCGCGTGGGAGGCGAGAGATCCCATTGGATAGCGGCGGACAGCGGTTACCTCGACCTTCACGCCCGGGAGTTCGGAGCGACGCTCCTCGACTCGTGATACCTGCTCGAGATTCGCATCCTTGATTAGCACAACGTTTCCGTAGAAGCGCCCTGAGGCCTCTTCGAGTTTCTGGGTGACGAAGCCGGTCTCGAGGTCGAGCAGCTCGCTCAGCCTGTACGTCAGAGCCGCGTCATCCCGCCTCTTCATCCGAGTGAGAGTTATGGACAGGGAGGTCCGATTGTAAGCCAGGATCTCGCCGTTTCTGTCCAGTATCAGCCCGCGCGGAGCCGGCATGAGAAAACCCTGAACGTAGTTGTTCTCGGAGAGTCCCCGGTAGAACTGCCCGCGAAGAAGCTGGAGCCATCCGAGTCGCGATATCATGATCAGGCAAATGGCTACAGCCGCCAGACGGAGGATCCGTGAACGCTGTCTGGAAACTCCATGTGTGTCGGAGGCGTTACCTGCGAGGAGCACCGGTGATAGCTCTCCAATTTGCGAGCCGTGCTATGACGTGGATGACAAGACCTATGGCCACTGTGTAGGCGGCTCCGACGAGGCTGTATCGAAGAAGCAAGTGGCCAAAAATGTCGATGCTACCCCTATAATAGGCAGTGTAGAAGATGGTATCACGCAGCACGATTGCGCCAAAAACCACACAACACTGCACCAGAACATGAGACTTGACAAGTCGGTCAAGCAGCGATGCGGCTACGAAAGCCGTGATAGCGAGAGCCAGCGCGTTCAGGCCTAGATACTCGGGTAGCTCAGAATCCACCATCAGACCCATGAAAAAGCCGGCTATGACCGAGACATTGACCCCGATGCCCAGTCCGCCGTAGATGAGAACCAAAACCAGAAAATCGGGCCTCGCTCCAAGAATTTCGATCTCCGGCGCGAGTGCTGCATCGAGAATGAGAGCAGCAGTGCACAACACCACGAAGGTTCGGATCTTCACGGGGTCTCCCTGTCTGAGACGTCAGAAGGGGCGTCCTCTGCAAGAAACTCCTTGAGAAGCGTTTGCATCATTGCATCCCGTTCCGGAGAAGGCGGTACTAGTCCCCTGAGCACAAACACCTGCTCGATCGTGGAGAGGCCGGCCGCGATGCTGACGTGGATAGTCATCGTAAGAGGGCCCTCATCGACCGCCGTGACGTCTCCCACGATCAGCCCGGCCGGATACACTCCCCCCAGGCCCGATGTGATCACGCGGTCTCCCGTGCGAATGTCCGATCTTGCAGGGACGTAGTCCATCTGCCAGTCGAGGAGTTCAGCAGATCCGCCATATCTCGGGCGAACGATGCCTCTTACCCTGCTACGCTCGATCGTCACAGCGACGGCTGACGAGGCGCTCGAGAGAGGCTCGATCAGTGATCTTGTCTCCAAGGCACGGGAGATCTTGCCGATCAGGCCATCGGGCACTATCACGGGCATTCCAGGCTCGATCCCGCTCGCCGCTCCCGCGTCGATCTCAATAGCTTCGATGATCCTGCCGCCGGGCATGCCGACAACGGTGGCGGGAAGGAGGTCGAACCGTTCCTCCTCCGCGAAACCGACTATGAAGTTCGTCAGCTCGCGCAGACGGTCGTTCTCGTGCCCCAGCGAAACAAGGCTCGCTCTTTCCTCGATCAGTCTCATGACAAGACTGCGCAAGCGCGCGTTCTCGCTGCGAATGCGTGTCAGTCCGTCAGTGGCGACTGCAATGCGTTTAACCGGCCTGAGTATTGGAGCTGCCATAACTGAAGATACTACCGTCTTGGCCGCCGGAGGGAGCGACAGAGCGACGGTCGCCAGGACCACGCAGATGACCAGTGTGGCGAAATCCCGGTTCCCGCGAAGGAGCCGGGTCAGCAGGGATAGCATCCCGTCAACCTACCTCTTCGCTGACTTCATGAGGACTGGTTCGTAGTGCGAAAGATTCTCGAGGATCTTGCCCGTCCCAAGGACCACGCATGTCAGGGGATTCTCGACGAGATTGATAGGGAGTTTGGTTTCCTCGCGAAGCAGGACGTCGAGTCCTCGCAGAAGAGATCCGCCACCCGTCATGACTATGCCGCGGTTAACGAGATCGGCGGCCAACTCGGGCGGTGTCTCCTCAAGGGAGAGTTTGAGTCCCTCGACGATTGCAGAGATTGGTTCCTGAAGCGCCTCGCGAATCTCCTCCGATGTAATCTTGAGAGTTCGAGGGACGCCACCGACAAGATCTCTTCCCTTAACGTCCGTTTCCATTTCCTCGTCGAGTGGATATGCCGAGCCGATATCTATCTTGATCTGCTCTGCGGTCTGCTCCCCGATCAGAAGATTGTAGCTCCTGCGGAGGTGGTTCATTATTGCCTCATCCATCTCATCACCGCCGACGCGCACTGACGTGTGGTTGACGATACCGGAGAGGGCGATAACCGCGATCTCGGTCGTCCCGCCGCCGATGTCGACGACCATGTTTCCGGAAGGCTTGTCCACCGGAAGTCCGACTCCGATCGCAGCGGCAACCGGCTCAGCTACCAGAAACACTTCTCTGGCCCCGGCGTGCTCGGCTGAATCCTGAACCGCGCGGCGTTCCACCTCCGTTATGCCCGAAGGCACACATATGATCATGCGCGGGCGTACCAGGAGGCGGCGTTTCTGGACCGACAGGATGAATTCCCTGAGGAGGTCCTCTGTGCCTTCAAAGTCAGCGATGACGCCATCCTTCATTGGCCTCAATGCCGTGATGCTGTCCGGTGTGCGTCCCAGCATCTCTTTGGCCTTGGTGCCCACAGCTATCACCTTGCCGGTCGCCGTTTCCATGGCGATCACTGAAGGTTCGTTCAGCACGACCCCTCTGCCCTTAACGTAGATGAGAGTGTTCGCAGTACCGAGGTCGATTGCCACGTCGTTGACGAGGCCGAGGAGCGCATCCAGGAACATTGTTAGCTCTTCCGTTTCTCTTCAGGTTCACCGATCGCTATCTCAGAGATGCCCAAGTTCTTTCAGACTCACGTATCCCTGGCTTCCGAGTATCACATGGTCCAGAACCTCGATCCCCAGAATTCTGCCGGCTTCTGCAAGACGCTCTGTTACCATGAGATCTTCAGGGCTCGGATCCGGGATCCCCGAAGGGTGATTGTGGACGAGAACTATCGCCTGTGCGCTTTCTGCAACAGCGGTCTTAAAGACCTCGCGCGCATGAACTACAGACGAATTCAGACTGCCGATCGAAATGGTCCTTATTCCAAGTATTCTGTTCTTTGTGTTCAGGAGTATCGCGCGGAAATGCTCTCTGTCCAGTCGAGACATCTCCTCAGTCAGAAGTTCCGCCACATCTTCAGGGCCGCTCAGGTGTAGTCGTGGTGCGCACGATTCATGAATGTGCAGTCGCCTGCCTATCTCACGTGCCGCGCGCAGGCGCGCGGCAACTCCTGCTCCAACCCCCGTTACCGTTGCCAGCTTCCACGGCTGCTCAGACAATACCTTGGCGAGCGAGCCGAATTTCCTGAGAAGCGCAGCGGAAACGGCGCTTGCCGAGCACTGACCGGTTCCGCCCGAGACCAGCAGGCGCAGAAGCTCCGCATCACTCGGCTCGATCGGTGGAAGGCTTCCTCCTAGCGGAACGGCGTCCACACACACTGTGCTATCAGATATCACCACCACCACCTCCTCCTCCCAAACTCCCGGCTACGCTAGCACGGCGCACCGATTGTCTTCAAGCGGATTCTCAGTTCTCAGAGATCGCGTGTCAGTCGTCCCTGGGTGGGTTCCTTTCGTAAGATATCCCTTAGTCGATGATTTCGGCCAACAGGTCAAACTCTTCACCGCCGGTGATAATGACATCGACGAAAGTTCCGGGGCTGGGTCGAACCGATCCCTGATGGAACGAAATTCGCACTACGCTGTCCATCTCCCATGCCTGTCCGGAAGTTCTTGCCGTTGCA
>JAUVLP010000166.1 GCA_030600655.1 Candidatus Eiseniibacteriota bacterium | reverse complement strand
GCCGCGACCTCCGGACGGGAACACCCCTCTCCGCATGCTCCGATCTGAGCCGACCACTGGTTGTTCTCTGGAAGGCACGGTGAGTCGTCACGCAGAGTCGCCAGAGTATCCGCGGAATCGCAGAACAGAGGATCGAGGAATAGATTGTCGCTGTGGTCGCCACAGAGGCTGTCTCCTCCTGCGTTTCCGAAGAAGCATGATTGGGTTATGGTGGTTCCTGTTGCTTCATGGCAGAGGAGCCCGGATCCTTCCTCAGTGAAGGCAACGATGCACTCCTCGAGGACTACTGAGCTCCACCAACACATGATAGCAGCACCAATGCCGTACGTTCTATTCGCCAAGAACGTGCAGTTCCGTAGAACAGGTGAGGCACCGTCGTAGCATCCCATCGCACCGGGATTCCCCGTGTGTTCTGTGTCCACGTTGCCAACGAATATCACGCGTTCCAGTGTGGGTGAGCTGTTGCCCACGACGGCGAGAGCAGGAGCTCTCAGGCACGCCATGTTCTCTATGAACGCAACGTCTGTCAACGTTGGAGACGAGTCTTCGCATCGCATCCCGCCGTCCCCATTCATTGAGTAGTTCCATTTGAATGTGACATCTGTGAGCACAGCGTCACTGTCGCCGACACACGTCATGCCACCGATCTTTCCGCCGTTTGAAGTGAACCGGCAATCTGTCAGGACTGGAGCCGCTCCATCAGTGCACAGCAGTCCACCAGTGCGGGCATTCGAGAAGTTATCCCGAAAGACGACTCCCGTCAGTGATCCTTGCGAGGCATCGCAGGTCATGGCCCCTGCTCCTCCGAAACTATGGTTCCCTTGGAAGACCGTATTCTCGATGTCGAAGATGGAGTTGGAGCAATGCAACGCACCGGCATCATCCGAATACATAGATTTGTTGTCCACGAAACTACAGTCCGAGATGCTGAGCGTGCTGTCAGTGCATTCCACAGCACCGCGGTCAAGCCCTTCGAAAGACGTGTGTAGGATGGTCACCTGTGAGGTCTTGCAACAGACGCCCATCGCTGAGTACTCGTAGGGCAGACTTTGCGGTTCGAAGCGTACGTTGTCGATGGTCAGCCACGTGTCGAAGCAATACACGACGCCGTTAGGCGCCACGTGATCCACAAACACGACGTCGGTGATCTCGACGGCTGCGTTGAAGCAATCGACCCCACTGCCGCCGGACGAGGGGAATCCGGCTCGGAGTGTGAACCCGGCGATGACGTACGTCTCTTGTGGCCCTCCAGCGGTTCCATCGATAGTGAAGCATGGGGCTGCTCCTTCGGCATCGATGAACGTGAACTCGGATCCCGCCTCTGACTGGATGACCAGATTCCCACCTCTACAGTAGATATCACGATTGAGCTCACCGACATAGGTACCTGGAGCCACGAGTACAGTGTCTCCGCTGGCTGTCATGTCCACTGCGTGCTGAATCGTCAAGAATGGGGAGTCGGGATTCCCAGTACCTGTCTGATCGCTGCCCCAAGTGGCTACATGCCACGTGCTCAGCAATTGCGACACCTCAAACTGGGTTGACACTTCAGTTGCTGCTGGGGAGCTGTCATCGTCGCAGGCAATGACTGTGACCTCATGGGTGCCGATGCTCAGCGAGTCCACAAGTACGAAGTAGTCGGCTACGGTTGTGACGAGGATGGAGTCTACGTAGAACTCCACTCCCGCAATGCCACTCGTGTCAGTGACCTGGCAAGAGATGCACGCGGACTCGCCAGGTTGGAGGATACCGTCACCGTTGCCACTCCACTCGGAAACGGCGAGATTGGTTATCACCGGACCGGTCGTGTCGGAGTCCGCAATTGTGATGAGCAGGTGCTGTGATTCGGACTGGTTGCCGGATGTGTCGATCGCGTGGGCGTAGTGCTGGAGAACCTGCCCTTCTTCATAGGGGCCCAGTGTCACGGAAAACTCCGACTCCGGTGCGAGGATGTTCTCTCTCGACTCAGTGTGAGTCGATCCATCGTGCCATGAGAGGGTAGCAGTGGTCAGATACGTGTTGTCGCTGGCACTGCAGGTCAGAGTGAATTGCTCACCTTCTGTGATGGTCGGAGATGATGTGTACGAACACACCTCAGGCTTCACACTGGGGGATTCCACTAGCGAGAACGAGTCGGTGTAGAGAAGGTCCCAGTTTCCCCAAGGATCCTTCTCGAACTTCTCTACTCGCCATGTGCCGCACTTCTGCTCCGCCTCGTGACCGACGAGCGGAATCCACGTCCATTGCCTTGATTCCGCGTAGTGGTAGCCAGCTCCCGGGTCTTCAATCGCGTATTCACCCTCTGCGTAGAGATCGCCATCAGGCTCGAAGAATTTGGTGAGCACTTCGACGGATTCGGAGACGTCCGTGTACTTACTCCAGGTGATGGCACGTTCATCAGACTGCAAGTAGACATTCGTCTCGCCTAGGGGGTTACCGTCGACGGACACATCCGAGCACATCCGATGTTCCTTGAAATCGTAGCTGATGATGAAGTACTGCGTCTCATAGAAGTCGTACGATCCGTCCCATGGCTTGATGTGGATGTCAACGGTGTTCCGGCCTTCCCAATCCATATTGGCGTAGCCATTCAGCCATACGTAGTTGATGTACCTGTACCAGTCATAGGGGTATTGCTGCCACTCGCTCTCAGTGACTGTGTGCAAGGAGCCGTCAGGCTTCCACCACACGTGTTTGAATTTCACGAAGTCAGTCACGTCGTCAATCTGCGTCCAACAGCAGTATCTCGCGTCAGAGGATCGGAACCAGCGCGTCTCGCCCACGGGGAGCCAATCGCCATCCCAATCCAAGCACATTGTTGAGGAGTTGTACTGGAAGCCCTGTCCCGATGCTCCACTATCAACCTGGAGGTATGCCTGAGTAGTCCCGACGGCAGTACCATCAGACACGAGCACGGTAATCCACTCTGAGGAGGAAGGGGCGGCGATGGACCTCACGTAGGTGCCGGTTTGGTTGAGGTAAGCTGTCCAGTCATCCTCAGACGTTGAGATCGTGACCGTTCCCGAGGTGACTGGCGCTCCGTTGGAGTACACTGCGTTGCCCGAGACGGTCACAGTCGCGCCAGGAGTCGCCGAAGATGGGTCGGGCGAGGCACTGACCACAATCGATGTAGAGGTCGCGGTACTGAATTGCCCAGTCGGACCAAAGCTGCACCACGCACCGTCGCTGTTCATTGACGCCACGCGCCACCAGTAGTCTCCGGTTTGTCCCATCCAGAGCGATGTGGACGTGGATGCTGTGAGCATGTCGTGAACACAAGCTCCGAAGCCTGGATCTTCGCCTATCTGCACTCTGTACTGCGAAGCACCTGTGTTCTGCCAGCTGAAGGCAATCGCACCGCATGAGATGTTCCCGGACGGTGCAGAGGTCGAGGGTCCGCTAACCCATGAACCCGGTGAACCGCCGGAGTCCACTTCTAGCGTCATCCGCGTTCCCAATGGGTTGTCGATGCAGATCTGATCGTAGTCCCACCAAACAACATCGTAGGCGAGCTCACCGTTGATGTAGACGCCAACTGGGTTGCCGCCGACCCAGTGTGCTTCGTCGTAGCCAACGACAGCTACAGCGTGAAGTCCCACTTCGGGGTATGAACCTCCCGAAGAGGACGTCGAGAAGGACTCGACTCGCATCGCCATTGGCCGATCTGCATCGATTTCGTTCTTG
>JAUVLP010000015.1 GCA_030600655.1 Candidatus Eiseniibacteriota bacterium | reverse complement strand
CAGCGCCCGGGTAGCGATGACTGTGAATCCCCCATCCAGACCACCAGGACGCACGGCAAACTTCTCAAGATCAATGCCCCGCGGGCACGTGAACAACCGCCGGGGATCCGCTCCCAATGTGACAAGCCGATCGGCCGTGTGGGGACCCCAAGCGTGCAACAGATCGGCGGCACCAATGGCCTTGCGCGCGAAATACAGTTTGAAGCGCACATCATCCGGCGCAACCACGTATTGACCCTGCGCCACAACAACGAGTGGGTGAAATCCGATGCTCGCACCCAGATAACCGTAGCTGGCAACCCTGTAACCGACGACGAGGTCGGGATCCAGTTCGGCTACGAGTCGCCTGATGCGGCGCATGCCCGTAAGGTAGATGAGTTTATCGAAGCCCCTGACACCGGCCTTGTGGGTTCCGATCTGGTGGAGGGTGACGCGCGGACTCAGCTCGCCGCCTCGCCTGATCGACACGACGTGCACGTCGTGCCCAAGACGATCGGCGAAGTAATCAACCCAGGATCGAGTGTTTATCGATCCTGCATCAGCAAGAAAACAGATCCGCATCTTCCCAAACCTCGGTCGCTTGTTACCAGCTAAGCTCCCCCCACGGAGCGACTCCTACCCTTCGTACTCATACATAACAGAGTTGATGGAAGCGCCCGTCCGGCTGAACACAACGACGTGCCCTCCGATCTCGACCCCGACAACGTCATCCGCTGCTATGGGGTTGACATCCGGCATCGAACTTACGGATGAGTCAGCGACATAGAGCACATGGAGGAAAAGATGCTCATCAGCACTCATCGTCGGACGCACCTCAATTCGCCAGGCCCCGTGGTCAGGATCGGCCCCGCCGCTAGGTGCGTAGTTCACTCCGTTCACATCGAACTCGTGCCCGGATCCGCCGGTCTTCGTCATCTGGAACGGCGAGGGCATGACCGTCTTCACGAACAGCTTCGAGCCACCCTCCTGGATGATCGCCGTATCTCCTGCGATCTGCGGTTCGTCTAATGAGTGAAGGAGCCAATTCTTTTCGTAAGATGCCGATGTTGCACGTACGCGATCGAGGATCACGAAGATATCGGGCTTCACCCAGACAACTTCACGTGTGAAAAGGTCGAGTTTGTAGGAAGCGTACGCCGCAGTCGCGTCACCAATGGCATACGTGAACGCGTCGTTCTCCTGATATCCGATGATGTGGCCACGATCCCGCTCCGGCAGTGACGCGTCGCCGCAATAGACGCCGTGAACGTGCACGGACGGCGGAATCTGGCCGCCATCATTTGCATACGATCCAAATGTTCCTTCGCTCGGGTCGTAGACCGTTATCGTATTGTGGGCGATCGTTCTCTCGAAGTAGTTGAAGTGATGGCTCGACACGCTGTTGTCGTATGTCCCGGAGTCAATCGCCAGAAGATCGTTCCCCCTCGCGATGAAGAGATGGTTCTGGTGGGCGTGAGTGTGACCCGGTGGGTATTTCTCGCAACGGAACACGGCGTAGACGTCCTCACTCGATTCGGAGTAGTCCCACCCGGACCGCATATAGACAGTGCCCATTGTCTGGAAGTACCACGAGTCCGGCAGGCCCGCGGGCGACTGCGCCGTTAGACTCGTGTCCTTCTCAACGATAAGCTTCCACAGGTCGTACGAGAGAACGTAGCCCAACCCCTGTGCTTCAATCTCTTCCGCCAGCCACTGTGCCCTCGGGTCCTGGTAGCGCTTGGCGAGGGAGTACATGGCGAGCCTGATGGTTGCTGCCGGCATCGTGTGATTGTGCGAATCACCCTGGCGCGAACCACTCATGGATGCAGCGGCACCCGGCCCGTTCTTCGCGAACACCTCGTAGAGGTAGTATGTCGACATGTTCTGGAAATTACCTGAAGCTGCAAACGGATCGGCATCAGTGGCGGAAGCCCACATTTCGCAGTGCTCGCGGTACTTGGTCGCGAGAACAGTGCTCGTATAGTCGCCCTCGAAATACGAACCGTCACCGGCAATCTCATCGATCGCGCAGAGCGTGTGATCTCCGCCAAACGTGTGCTCGTATGCCACGTCGCAGAGTTCTCTCGCATCGACATCCGAAATCCCTTCACCGTAGACCGCCAGTCCTGGCGCGGTAAGCGTTCGGAGAAGGCGCGGCTTCGAGTGGTAGTTGATCATCTGATCCCAGTTGTTCAGGTCGAGATAGTTCTTGCCACTGGCAACTATGGCTGCACCGAGCGTCTCTCGCTCGCTCACGCTGAGGTAGCCATAGCACCAATCGAAGAAGTACGAGCCGCCTCGTGTGAACTGTTCTATGTTCTGCTGGCCATGGGACATTACGTAGTTGGCGATCGATTGGGCGCGTTCCGCGTATGAGTCATCCTGACTCATCAACCAGACGAAGCTGTACGCTGCCAGGTGGGTCTCATAGAAGTCCGGCGATGCAAGTGGGAGCGAATCGCTCTTGTGTCCATCGCACCAGGATTTCATGGTCTGGTAGTCTGAAGCAAGCGCGCCGGAACACTTGGCTCTCAGAGCCGGCAACTCCTCCGCCGTAAAGTAGAGCCGTGGATGACCCGACACCACCTCATAGGCGGAAGCCGTCAAGGCGAACGAGAGTAACACTGCGACAAGGAGTGTGAACGTTGCTGGTCGCTTCATGATGTTGATACCCCTTTCCTGGCTTCGTTGGCGTGGTTCTCCCGCTCCAGCAGGATGTTCCTGTCGATGAGGGCCGCCGCGAAGAAGTAGGTTCCCGCAATGGATATGTGGGTCAATCTCTGCCCGAATGCGTTCGTGACAAGAAGAGCTACGGTTGACGCCAGAAACCCGATGGCCAGTCTCTTGCCCAAAGGACTCTTCGCTACCCTGAAAAGCTCGTGCCCACTCTTGATGCAAGCAATGAAGAGCCACGCGAGCGCTGCCAGACCTATCAACCCCATCTCGCCCGCTGTCTCCACGTACAGACTGTGGGCCGACCACGGCCTGTCCAGCTTCCCATATGTCAAATAGGGAACGGACGCATAGCCGTGCCCGATTATGGGACTTCTGATGAACTCCCTCATGACAACGCCCCATATCTCAAGTCTGACAGCGGAGGAAGGGTCGAGCCGGTCCGTCACGTCTCCAGTAAGACTCATCTCGAAATCACTAGAGCGCGTCTCCGCAACCCTGTCTTTGAGCGAATCCGGCGCCCAGACAGGACTCAGCGCGAGGACGACCAGAACAACAACAAGCGCCTTCTTGCTGATCCGATTAGAGAGGTACAGCACTGCCAGACCCAGTCCTATGTAGGCGCCACGCGATTTGGGCATGAATGCCGTCAACGTCGCGAGACCGGCGGAGCCAAGCAGAACGATTCTGCGAAGGAACGAGAAGGTCCCCGGCACCGTCGCCACAGGAATGAGGAACGCCGCCACCATCGCGAAGTACGCGGCAAGGTCGTTCACATCGCCCAGCGCTCCGGCTATCCTGCTCGCATCGCCCGACGCCACATACTGCCTGACCGCGATCACACCACCGAGAATCGCACCGGCGGCAAGAGTGATGAGAAGATTTCTGACCTCCTTCTCATCCTTCACGGTGTTCGCCACAATGAAGTAAATGGAGAACCCCAGGATGCTTTGCCACACGGCTTTCATCATGGCGACAGGTTCGTAGCCGCTCCCCGGTGGAAACAGTATCCCATGCACTGCCGACAGAAGAAGAAGAGCCACGAAAAGCGCGAGCGGCATTCCTATCCTCGTCCGGACCATGATCTGCTCACCCGCCATGATCCTCGGCACAACCCAGCTCAGAAACAGTACAATGAAAAGCAGATTCGGACCGTTCAGGCCGGGTATTCCGGACGACGGGAGCCATTCCCCGACGGGCATTGCCAGAAGCCACGCGTGGATAGCGAATTTCGGCTTGAAGAAAACAAACATGACGAGCACCATCCCGATCATCATCTTGACTATCCGGTGCGGCGCCTGCCCGTAGGTGTAGTGAAGCTTGAACACGGCGAACGCGAGTGCGAACGCGAGCAACGCGCCAAGCACCGGCATCAGCCACCCGTAACTGTACTGCGGCACCTGGCTCGGCTGCCGCATCTCCGGCGGTGCCGCGCGGTGGATTGCCTGTCTCGTCCCTCGTCCGGGCTCAGCCACTTGTCTCTTCCTCTGCTCGTCTCTTGATCTCATAGATCTCTATCACCGGATTGTGGAATGACCTGCCTCGCCCACGGTCGATCATCGGCATCGAGGTCTCATCGCCGAAGATTGCAATGGGAACAGCATTGTCGAGGAGCCAGAGAGAGAACTCCTCCCCAGCTGACCTTGCAGGCGCCTCAGCCCCAGCCATTGCTCTCCACGGAGCCGCCTTGCTGCTGAGGATCACGTAGTGCACACCGAGGCTATCGATAGCAGTGGCAAGCCCAGCGGGGTCACTCGCAGCACCCGGCAAGCGGAACGGCTCCCTGCCCCAATCGATTCTGTAGAGTTCGTACTTCGGTTCCCTCAATCTCCCCAGATCCAGCTTTATCTCATTCAACGCCTGCTTCGGCCCCCGCCAGGATTCGATGGCCGTGCTACCCGCCATCATCTCTGCTTCGAGCTGACGTATGGTCGGATTCAGCACAGGGCCGTAGTCTTCAAGCGCGATTCCCGAACCAGGCTCCACGTGCAGCTCCACCCATTCCTTCGCGCGCGTTCGCGTGTCGGGAAGCGCCAGTGCACGCGAGTATCTGACCGACGGCACCGCGGTCGCCGCTATGACCACGAGCGCAGCGACGAGCGCGCGGTAACGCCGCACCGCCAGGCGGGCAAAGAGCCCCTCCAACCCAACAGCTGCCAGGAAAGCCACCGCGGGCAGCGCCAGCGTGAGATAGGTCGCTCGTTTGACCGTCAGAAGACTCATAACCAAAAGGACCGTGATCGAGAAGAAGACAGCGATCGTCCTGGCCGAAGCCGCATCGGCGATCGTCGGTTCTCCTCTCATCGCCTCCAACCTCGACCGCCTGCGCTGAGCGTAGTTGAGCTTCGCCCGCCAAAGCCCGATCGGCAGAAGTGCACCCGCAGCCGCCATCAGCATCACTACCCACCCGACGCCTTGGCCCAGACTCTCCACGAAGATCTCGCGCAGACCGGCAGGGTACGATGAAGCCTCCTGAGCAATCCCGGCCTCAGAAACCATCGTGAACTGGCGCAGAACGTCCCTCATGAACTCGTTGCCTGAGAAAAGCGCGTACGGAGTTCCGATGAGGAACCCTGCTGCGATGGCGATCCCGGCCGCCGGCAGAATCCAGAGACCTCCCCGCTTCCTTCTGACAAGCGCGACCAGGGCGACCAGCGTTCCGACCGACACCAGCACGCCTGGATACTTGGCCGATGCAGAGAGCCCCGCCAGAAACCCTGACACGAGAACGAACCACGGCCGCGATGACCTGCACGCGTAGAGCGCAGCCAGGAGTGAGCCTGCGGCTATCATGGCCGCGGACACGTCAGGTGTTGCGTAGTGAGAGTCGCGAACATGGAGAAAAAGAACGGCGAGAATCGCCGCCGCAGTCAACCCCACATAGCTTCCGAACGACTTGCGACCGAAGAGCCATGTGATCCAGACTGTAACCACTCCGGATGCCGCTGACACGATGCGGCCCATCAGCCAGAAGGGCGACAGATCGGTGAGATAGGCTTTGACGAGATCCAGCGGGATCGAAAACATCCCCATGAGCTTCCCGACGATGTAGTAGCAACCGTAGACCCCGAACATCACGTACATAGTCAGGGACGGCCAGCGGAACCAGTGTGGGTTCAGATCGCCGGTACCGAAGCCGAGCGAGTGAAAAAGAATCGAACCCTCGTCCGGATGATAGGCGTGCGGGAGGCCCCACGTAATCCCCCAGAAACGGATCACGGAGGCCCCAGCAAGAATTGCGATGAGCGTCGCGATTTCGGCACGCCTGTTCAACATTCAGCTCCTTGATATAACGAGCACGCCCGCGATGATGATCACAAGTCCGGCCACGCGCAGCGCGGATATCTGTTCATCCAGCAGAAGCCATGAGGCAAGAAAGACAATGACGTACGCCAGACTTACCATCGGGTATGCCAGGCTCAGATCGACGTTAGAGACAACGGCGATCCAGAGCACGGCACTGATGCCATAGCAGAGGAATCCGATGAAGACCTGAGGCACCTTGAGTATCGGGATAAGCTGACTCCAGACAGATCCTGCCGAGACCTCACCGTAGTTCATCATTCCTTTCTTCATGATGATCTGGCCGGCTGCGCCTAGCATCACAGCCAGCAGGATCAGTGGGATCCCCTTCATGCAGTTGCCTCCCTCCGCTGCCTCCGGATGGCCCGCCTCCCGGCAATGATCATCCTCAGATAGCCTATGATTGTGTCAGCGATGTTCATCTTGCTGGCGCCGCCCTTGAGATCGTATCGAAGCACGAGCGGCACCTCTCCCACCTTCGCCGGGAGATAAGCACACTTGATCAGTATCTCGGCTGATGAGACGAATCCCTTCTCCGTAATGAACTCGTCGCCGTACGTATCAAAAGCGCGTGTTATGACGGAGCTCCTGTACGCTCTGTATCCGCACGAGTAGTCGCGCGCGCCCTTGACCGGAAGGAACATCCGCATCATAAGACTCGCCCCCCTGCTCAGGAGAGCCCGTAGCCCCGACAGTCCGATCTCCTTCCCGCCAGGCGCGTACCGTGAGGCGATGACGACATCGTATCCGTCAGAGATCTTCGACAGCATCGATGGAATGACCTCCGGATCGTGAGTGTTGTCAGTGTCCATGACCACGAGAATGTCGCCCTTGCCCAAGTGGTCGCGTGACCACGAGAAACCGGTCTTGAGCGCCTCGCCCAACCCCTTGTTGACATCGTGGATCACAACATCGAGATCCATGGCAAGGGATTCAGCTTTCTCACGCCCCAGCTCGACCGTTGAGTCGGAACTGCCGTCATCCACGAGAAGCACAGATCCTCGATCGTCGAGACCACTCAGAACCAGCGCGATCCGCTCGAGGAGCGGACCGATGGAGTCCGATTCGTTATAGGCCGGAAGCATGACCACGACCATCGCCACTCCTCCTATGGAATCGGTCTGGCCACACTGCCCGTGTCGGCAGCGCTGCCATGGAGCCAAGGTCTGAATGTTTCGAACGGCTCGAACCCATCGAGCCCGAACACATCTGCTATCGCCGACGCGATTCTCTCGCTCGCCCGACCATCTCCGTACGGATTGACGGCAGTGGCCATGCGCTCGTAGCACCCATCATCTGTGAGCAGACTTGAGATCTCGCGTAATACCGTGCCTTCATCCGTCCCGATCAATCGAACGGTTCCAGCGGTGACCGCTTCCGGCCGCTCAGTCTCATTTCTGAGGACAAGAACCGGCTTACCGAGAGCGGGCGCTTCCTCCTGAAGACCTCCAGAATCGGTGACGACGATGTGCGCCTCCTTCAGGAGCCTGACGAGAACCGGATATGTGACAGGATCGAGAAGATGAATTCGATCGCGACCACCCAGAATCGATTGCGCAGGCCCTTGTACGTTCGGATTCATATGCACGGGGTAGACTATGCGCAGATCGGGGAAGCGATCCACGGCCGCCCGAAGAGCCCGGCAGATTCCCTCGAGCGGAACGCCGAAATTCTCGCGGCGGTGAGCGGTAACGAGAACCATCCGGCCCCCGTCCGGAACCGGCAGAGCAGGCAGACGGGAATCGTCAGCGACTGACAGAAGCGCGTCTATCACCGTATTCCCCGTAACGAAGATGGACTTCTTGGACACTCCTGACTTAAGGAGATTCCGTTTCGACTCCGTCGTCGGCGCGAAATGATATGACGAGAGCGAGTCGGCGAGAACGCGGTTCATCTCCTCAGGAAAGGGATAGTACCTGTCATGAGTTCTCAAGCCGGCCTCGACGTGGCCAACGGGAATCTTATGATGGAAGCTCGCGAGGGCCGCAGCCATGGTCGTCGTCGTATCGCCGTGGACGAGCACTAGATCCGGGGCGAGATCCGCCAGTACGGTCTCGAGTCCCTCAAGGACGCCGGCCACTATCTGCCAGAGTTCCTGATTCCTACGCATGATGTTCAGATCCGCGTCGGGCACAATGCCGAAAAACTCAAGCACCTGATCCAGCATCTCCCGGTGTTGAGCAGTGATGCAGACCATGGACTCCAGCGCGTCGTCGTGACGCTTGAGTTCAGATATCACCGGCGCCATCTTGATGGCCTCCGGGCGAGTACCGAATATGGCAAGGACTCTGGGCACGACTCCTCCTGACGCGACTCCGATTTCCTCAAGGCCACCGCCGCTAGCTCGTTCCTCGGTTCTCCTCGGAACTCGTGGCCCCGTACCCGTAGTATTTGTAGTCGTAGTAGTACGGCAGCACATGTTCGAAATTGTTCACTACGATCCCGACGACGTTGTCGTTCTCCTCCTGCTGCAATTCAAGCCCACGCAGAACAACCTCACGTGGGGTCACGCCCGCCTTGAGGACCATGATAACCGCGTCCACACGGCCGCCGATGAACAGCGCGTCGGGCACAGCCACATTCGGAGCAGTATCGATCACGATGTGATCGTACTCGGAGAGGAGCTCGGACATCACGCGTGACTCGGGGAACGACTCAACGATTCTCGTCACCTCTTCGCGGATAGCCCCGGCAGGAAGAACGTCGAGGTTGGGGAGCTTGATCGACTTTATGTCTCCAGCCGCAAGGTTTCCGCGGTCAACCGCATCGGACAGACCTGTACTGTTGTCCACCTCCATCACGCGGTGTATGCGGGGCTTTCTGAGATCGCAATCCACAAGTATGGTCCGGCCTGCGTGGTGTCGGGCCAGCGTAATGGCCAGACTCACTGCAGTCGTCGTCTTTCCCTCGCCGCGATTCGAACTCGTAACCAGGATCGACCTGGGAACACCTCTTCCGCTCTTCGCGAGTTTCCGCGTCAGCCTGCGGAATTCAAAGGAGACCGGCGTCTCCCTCAATATGTGTTTCAGGATCTGAGGATCACCGTCAGTAGGCCTGGAGTTGTTGCGTCTGTGTTTCTTCTCCGTCTGGATGATCTTCTGGAAGATCTCCGCGTTGGGAACGGTCGCCAATGCCGGGAGGCCAAGCGTGGCTTGTACGTCATCAACGCTCTTGAACGATGTGTCGCTCTGCTCCGTGGCGAGAACCAGACCCAGTCCGACGATCATACCACCGAGTATCGAGAGCACCAGGATCATGGTCTTGTCCGGCGCGACGGGACCCATCGGGCGTGTCGGTGGCTCGATTATCTCGAAACGTCCTCCCGCCCTCGCTGCTTCCAGCGCTTCCGTGATCTGCCCGGCTGCCGACTGCTCCAGAAACGCCGCGTAGAGAGCTCTGTTGCTTTCGACTTCCTGTCTGAGGCGAGTCAGCTCGAGTTCTTCCTCAGGTGCGTTCGCCATTCCCTGGGTGTAGGTCCACATGAACCGCGAAAGCGTCCGCTGCCGCTGTGCGATCATCTCCACCTCAACCCTGGCGATAGTCAGTTCGGCGAAAGCATCGAAAACGGCGTTACCAGCACCCGGCATTTCCAGAGCGGCAATTGTCCTCGATGTGTTCCTGAGAAGGTCCTTCTTTTCCGCGATACTCGCGTACAGGGAGTGGATCTCCGGGCCATCGCTGGAGCCTCTGACGAGCGCGGGAGCCACCTCGTACTCCAGGGAGACAAGCTGGATCTTGAGACTGTCCAACTCCTCAAAGGTTACATCGGCCAGCGCACGATAGGCCGCATCTCCCAGACCACGCAGCGCGCTCCGTCTCTCATTGAGCCTGAGCTGTGCGTCGTTTCCCTCCACCATCGCTTGGCTGATGAGCACGTCGACTCGTCCCACGTTCTGCGAGTTGACGGGATTCGCGATGACTGCTCCGGTTATCCGTCCCTCTTGATAGGTACGCAAGCGCTGCTCAGCTTCATCGAGTTTCTGCTTGTAAATGACCAGCTGCTCGACACTGAAGTCGTGTATCGAGCGAATCTCCTCAAGCTGCCTGCGATTCGAAGCCCCGACGAAAGCGTTTGTGATGTGCTGCGCCAACAGAACCGCTCGGTCGGGGTCAATGTCTCTCACAACTACCTTGAAGACGTTGACCCCGGTCCTTATCACCGTGACCCGCATCCCGAGAAATTCGACCATACGCGCCTCGGCATAGTCTTCAATGCTCAGAGACGGATCCTTATCATGCATCTTCTCCGCCCAAGTCCTCACCCCGGGATCGTCCGTCATGTCGAGCGCGCGCACGAGTTCAACGAGAAACGTCGTGCTCTTCACCTTCTCCTGCAGCCGAGACAGCTGATCCTCATCGGGAGAGTGCCCGACGAGCCTGGCAAGCGGTTCGGACAGCCGTTCCTGAGCCCGCATCGCAACCGTGCTGGTCGCCTCGTACACGGGACTCAATGAGATACTGATGACGTACCCGGCTATCCCACCCACTATCACGGGAACCAGAACAAGCCACTTCCTCCTCCAGAGCGCCCGTACGTAGCTCCTTATGTCAATTGGTGACGATTCCTGCGCGCGCATGTCTCCCCCACGTGTAGAGCCTACGGTCGGATCTGGCTGCTCAACTCCTTCTGAAGCTTCGTGTCCTCCAGCGTTCAATCGACTGTGCGATACAAGAAATAGCCCTGCAGAACGCTCGTCGAAGCGTTCAGCAGCGAACCAACTCCGGTCAGAAGGACGTCGCCGATGCTTGATCCCTCAAGTGGCACGACAATTCTGTCACCCGCCGAAAGGCGGAACGGATGGCCCGTCCCATCGCTCGCTATACGAGTCAGATCGACGTTCGCCGCAACCTGACTCTCACCCGCGTTCATCACCACGACAACGTCTGTCAGTTTGGCCTCTCTGGTCGTTCCTCCCGCAAGAGCGAGAACCTGCAGGAGATCCATGCCTTCGGCAAGCTGATAGGCGCCGGGACGGTGGACCTCGCCAAGCACGTAAACGATCCCCGAATCCGTCATACCGCCACCGTAGGTGGCCGGAAATTCGATCGTGTCCCCAGGCCTTAGTTCAGGCAGGGTGACAGCCCCCTCACCCCGCATGTACGCCCCAAGGTCGACCGAGATCACCTCCGGGCCTGTTGCTGTCTGACGGATAACGGAGACCGATGACAGATCTGCAGTCGGAAGAGGTCCCCCGGCTTCGCTCATCACCTGGAGCATATCCGGCACCCGCTCGAAGCTGTAGCGCCCGGGCATTGCAATCTGGCCGGTCAGGAATATGCCACGGCTGTTGAACTGAACCATTGTTACCGTTACCTGATTCGTCTCTCTCGTGTAGTCTCGAAGCCGCTGCGTGAGTTCGCGGCCGAGTGTCGTAGGAGTCATTCCCTGCGCCATCAATTCCCCAACCGGTGGGAATGTGATGTGCCCGTTCGTACGCACGACGACGTTCCTGTCCAGGTCCGCATGTCGCCAGACCGAGACGGCGAGGACATCACCCGCGCCAATCATGTATTCCGCCTGCTGTGCTATCGCCGCAGGCGCAATGACTGCTCCAGCAATGAGCACGGGAAGAAGAACATTGAAAAGAATGCGTCTGTACATGGGCCGATCCCCCCTGGGTCGTCTACACCGAGCGACACGGTTCGCTCTATCTGCCGTCACCTGTTACACTTCCGCGAGAAAGGCTCCGCAAAGCGCTCCACCAGAACGCAATTGCAACGAAGATTGGCACAACGCTAGCAGTGCGCCGAGCGCCAGTCAACGATGATTGCTCAGAAGTGTAAAGTTTGTCGACACTATTCGGTAGGCAGCACCTTTACTGATGTGGCTAACCTATTGCCACACAGCACGATACCGATACTCCATCGGTTGCTTCGACTGTCGAAACAGCTTACATGCCCTGCCGAGTCGTGCGCTCATCGCAATGACGACATGGGCGTAAGTGCATCCGATGTGCCAGAATGTGTCGATTTCAGGCAAGTTCTACGATCTTCTCGACCAGTTCCGGGAAACCCAGCCCGGCGGCCTCTGCAGCCATTGGAACGAGGCTGACTGCCGTCATCCCCGGGACCGTGTTGACCTCGAGACAGAAAGGCTCCAGCTCCGCGGTCACCCGGAAATCAACCCTCGCATACCCCACACACCCGAGCGCACTGTATGCCAGGAGGGCAAACCGCTCGAGTTCGCTGGACAGGGAGTCCGGGATCTCGGCGGGGCACAGGTAGTTGGTGTGTCCTTTGGTGTACTTGCTTTCATAGTCATAGAGTCCACCCTCCGGCATGATCTCGACCACCGGCAGCGCGGTCTCTCCCAGGATCGCTACCGTCATCTCCCGTCCCGGGATGTAGGCCTCTATGAGCACGTAGCGTGAATAGTCGGCAGCCGACTCTACGGCAGGCACAAGATATCGTTCTTCACTGACGAGAGTGAGCCCGACAGTCGAACCCTGGTCATTCGGCTTGACTATCAGCGGATATCCACCGAGTTCGCTCACCTTCCTCGACACCCTTTCCCCAAGCGGCTCTCCTCCTGAAAATCGCGGCACACAGATGTCATCCGGGAACCCGGGCGCTCCCCCCCCACCGACCGGGCCATCGCACCTGACTACGGTCCAACGGGGTGTAGGAACACCGACCTCACGAAACAGCACCTTCGCCGCGCGCTTGTCCATCGCCAGAGCGCTGGCCAGAACACCGGAACCCGTGTATCGTTTTCCCGCCAGCTCCAGTAGTCCCTGGATCGTACCGTCCTCTCCCGTCCCCCCATGCAAGGCAACAAACACGACGTCCGCGTCGGTGACCGCTCGGCCCGCCACAGCGTCCAGGGCTTTCCCTTCCTCGTGCCCGACATGAGGCGGCTCTGCGCCGATCTCGGCAGCAGCCGCAGCCTGTTCAGGTCCAACCGGCGCATCGCCACACGCGGTATCGACGAGCAGAACCTCGTGGCCTCGCCCTGCAAGCGCGAGCCCGACCGCCCTGCCGGTCACAAGCGAGATGTCACGCTCGGTCGAGGTCCCTCCATAGAGCACGGCTATCTTCAAGGCGGTCCTCCCCAGATCTGACGGTTCACGCTCATCGAATGGCGATTCTGAACACCTGACGAACGGAGTGCCCTTCCGCTTCGCGGCACGTGGCCTCGCGCCCCTCTGCTTCACTCAGATTACTGCTTCCCGGCATCCCCTGCCGCGGCCCTGCACCGCGAGATCACACGCTCCCGGCCCAACAACTCGGCGACGTTGCCGAGAGCCGGACCGTGCGTGCGTCCTGTAAGAGCCACGCGTGCCGGCATAAAGAGAGCCTTACCCTTCAAGCTGAGAGCATTACCCTGGCTCTTGAGAACAGACTTGAACTCGGCTGCGTCCAGTTTTCCCTGGACCGCGGCAAAAGAATCCGCCAGTCCTGCAAACAGTTGGCGACTCTCGTGCAGCGTGATCCACTCATTTGCCTCAGGCTCGAGATCGAACTCCCGATCGTAGAACGGAGCTATCTCTCCAGGCAGATTGGACAATCGGTCGAGCCCCTCGCGAACGAGGTCCACCATGGCAGGGAAACGCGCATCGTCCGGATCCAACCCGGCGGATGCAACGAACGGCTTTGCGGCGGCCACCACGACCGAGAGCGGCGACTCGCGGAGATGATGTCCGTTCACCCACTCAAGCTTATTGTCATCGAACGCCGCTGCACTTGCGCTCACCCTCTTGAGATCGAACGCCGCCACGAGTTCCTCACGCGAGAGGATCTCCTTGGCCTCGGGGTGCGACCAGCCGAGAAGCGCAAGGTAGTTGGTGACTGCCCCTGGGAGGAATCCCTCCCGGCGCAGCTCCTGCAGAGAGGTGGCTCCCCGCCGTTTCGAAAGTTTGCTCCTGTCCTGTGCCACAATAAGCGATACGTGGGCGAAGAGCGGTGATTCGTATCCGAGGCGGCTGTAGAGAAGCTGCTGGCGCATTGTGTTCGGAAGATGATCCTCAGCGCGGATGACGTGCGTGATACCCATGAGTGCATCGTCCACAACGACTGCGAAGTTGTAGGTCGGCCTCCCATCACTCCTCAGGATGATGAAATCGCCGAGCATCTCCTTCCCGAATTCCACTCGTCCCCGGATCATGTCCTCGACGACGATATCCGCGTCCGGTGCCCGCAGGCGAATCGTCGGCTTGACTCCGTCCAGCTCACGGGCGCGTCGCTCACTATCGGGCATGTCCCGGCAGGTGCCATCGTACTGGGGAACCGTCCCCTCGTCGCGAGCCCTCTTTCGATTCTCCTCAAGCCTCTCATCGCTGCAGTAGCATGTGAAGGCGCTCCCCTCAGCGAGCAATCGTTCTGCGTGCTCCTGGTAGATGCCGGCCCGTTCCGACTGGCGGTATGGCCCAAACTCTCCTCCGACTCCCGGCCCTTCGTCCCAGTCAAGGCCGAGCCACTTGAGATCATCGAGAATCATGCGCTCCGATTCATCAGTGGAACGAGCGGTATCCGTGTCCTCGACACGCAAGATGAACGTTCCCTCCTCGTGCCTCGCGAAGAGCCAGTTGAAGAGAGCGGTCCTTGCGTTTCCGAGATGAAGATGCCCAGTCGGACTGGGAGCAAATCTGACTCGAACAGGTTTTGTCATTGATTCCTCATGCTAGGTTTCACCCGTAGTTTCGCCGCCGGCTTCTCGTGTTCCGCCGGCATCAGGTCCGGTCGCGCTCTCGAACCACGGTCACGGCGTGTGCGGTAATGGCGATCCCCTCACCCTCCGGTCCCGTTCCCTCCGTAGTGGTCGCCTTGACGGAAATGGCACTTGCCGGCACTGCCATGGCTTCCGCGAGCTTCTCCCTCATCGCCGGGATGTGCGCCGCGAGCCTCGGCCGCTCGGCCACCACAGTCGCGTCGATGCTCGCCGGTTCGTAGCCGTTCTCGGCCACGATGGCGACGACGCGCTCAAGGAGAATGATACTCGATATGTCTTTGAATTCAGGGGCGCCCGGAGGGAAATGGTGGCCTATATCTCCGGCCGCGACCGCGCCCAGAAGGGCGTCGCATATGGCGTGGGTCAAAACATCGGCATCCGAATGGCCGTCGAGTCCTTTGTCAAACGGGATACTGATTCCTCCGAGGACAAGCCGCCGTCCCTCAACCAACCTGTGGCAATCGGTCCCGATCCCCACCCTGACTCCTGCATTGAGCCCAGCTGCAGCATCAGCCCTCAACCTCGCGAGCTCGAGATCATCTGGTCCAGTGATCTTTGCGTTGCCCGGATCACCGGAAACGACACTCACCACCGTGCCGGCAAGCTCCACTGCCACCGCTTCATCAGTCACGTCGTCGTCTCCGAGCGCGAAATACGCGTTCACTATCACGTCGCGCCGGAAGGCCTGGGGAGTCTGCGCGAGTCTCAGCACGGAGCGATCAAGCGTCGCGACGACCGCTCCATCTTCCACTCGCTTGACGGGCTCCGGAACAGGCGCCGCCGGAATGGCGGCCCCGGAAATCGACGCCGCGTCGAGGACGCGTCTGATCAGGTCCGCCGTTGCGAAGGGACGTGCTGCATCGTGGATGAGGACAAACTCCACATTGTCACTCAGTGCCGCGAGGCCGCTCTCCACCGAATCCCTGCGCCTGTCGCCTCCTGTAACCACAGCCGCGACGGACAGACCTGCAGCGCCGAGAGCGGTCTTGGTGTGATCTTCGCGCCCCGCCGGGACTACGACTACCACCTCGTCGGCAAAGGGAAGAAGAGGCTCAAGTGATGCGATGAACACCGGTCTCAATCCCAGCATCTGGAACTGCTTGGGTGTCTCGCCGCCGGTCCGCGTTGACGAACCGGCCGCGACAAGGACAACACCGACGCGATTCATGGCAGGCTCCCATCACTGTACCCGTCGTCTCCGGCTCCCACGCCCGAACGCCTGCCCGCTGGAGATCGTCGCTGTCCATCCATCAAGAGATCGATCGCGTCACCGATCCGCTTGACCTCCAGGATCTCCACTCCGTCCGGCCGCTCCGCCCGAGACAGAGATCCGCTCGGCAGTACGATCATCGAGTAGCCCAGCCGGGCCGCTTCCTGTGCGCGCTTGCCCGCGTGGGTCACCCGCCGGATCTCGCCCCCGAGACCGAGCTCGCCGAACACGGCCATCCCCCCATCGAGCGGCACATCCCAATAGCTCGAGGCAATAGCCAGCGCTATTCCCAGGTCGGCGGCAGGCTCCTCCACTCTGACACCACCGGCGATACTGACGAAGACGTCCCGACTCCCCAGGCTTAGTCCTCCATGCCGTTCGAGCACGGCCAGCATGAGAGGGATCCGCTTCCTGTCGACACCGGTGCTCGATCGTTGCGGCGTCGCGTAGTTTGAAAGCCCCGTCAGTGACTGGATCTCCACCAGCAGTGCCCGCGTACCTTCGATGCTCGCTATCACCGTCGTTCCGGATGTCAACTCACGGTCTCGCGAAACAAAGAGTCCCGACGGATCAGCTACTTCCTTGAGTCCTTCTGTCATCATCTCGAAGACACCTATCTCGTCGGTCGAGCCGAACCGGTTCTTAACCGCTCGCAGGATTCTGTACGGAAGACGCTTGTCACCCTCGAAGTAGAGAACGGTATCGACCATGTGTTCGAGAATGCGCGGCCCGGCTATTGAGCCTTGCTTCGTTACATGCCCGACGAGAAAGACGGGAACTCCCCGCTCCTTAGCGAAACGGACGAGCGCGGCGGCTGATTCCCTCACCTGCGACACGCTCCCCGGCGAACCGGAGACATCGGGATGGCTGGAAGTTTGAATGGAGTCCAGGATGAGAATGCCGGGAGACATCCCCGCGGCCTCGTCAATGACCCGCACGACATCGGTTTCGGTATAGAGGACGATCGTGTCCGAGTCTATCCCCAGCCTGCGCGAGCGCATACGGATCTGGGCAGCGGACTCTTCGCCGCTCACATAGAGTACGATCTCGCCCTGCCGGGCGATGGCCTCACTCACCTGAAGTAGAAGGGTGGACTTGCCTATGCCTGGATCGCCGCCCACAAGGATCACGGACCCCGGCACGATCCCTCCCCCGAGTGTTCTGTCGAATTCGCCGATGCCTGTGGGAAGCCGCTCTCGTTTGTCATCTCCGACGCGGCTGAGTGGAACCGGCGCCTCCGCGGGAGTCCTCCGATGCACATCACGCCCATCACCACCGCCGGACCCGACATCCTGCTTGACGAATGTGTTCCACTCGCCACAAACCGGGCATTTCCCGAGGTGCTTGGGGGACTCGTTGCCGCATTCCTTGCAGAAGAAGACCGTTCTCTTTTTCACGCATGCGCTCCACACCGGGGAAGGATCTACTAGAAGATGGAGAACCTCACAAAACTCTTGGGATCCTCTCGGATATCCGTCACGAGATCTCTGACCTCTTTGATAGCGGCTATGAACTCATCGTGAGCCTGATCGTCGTTGATCAGCTTCCCGAGAGTGCCTTCACCGCTCGCGACACGGATCATGATTGAGTCGAGAGACGCTGCTATCGTATCGAGTTTCACTCCCACCTCGGCGAACGTCTCCGATGCCTCAGCTATCGAATCCACTGCCTCAGACGCGGGATCTCGTTTCGCCTGGATGAATTCCTTGAGATCGGATGCGACGACTTTGAGGTCCGCGATCGCCACGTTGAGAGTTCCTGCTGCATCTTCGGTCTTGTCGAGAGTTCTCTTGATCTGATCTTTGGCCTCGGCGTCTGTCAGTATCTCGTCGGCGGTCTTCAAGACCTGCCGTATCTCGGTAAGAGCCTCACCCATCTCATTCACGACGTCACTCATGCCCTTTTCGTGAGTACCTATGACCGTCGTGCCGGGTTGGATATAGACCGTACTCGTCCCGGGGCGGACGCTCACGTGCTTCGCCCCGAGAAGGCCGTAGCTCCCTATTGTGATGCGCGAATCGACAGGGATGTTGATACTCGTCTTGACGCGAACATCCACCACAACACGGCCTTGATTCGACAGTGCGAACCCGGACACACTGCCTGCCTCCACTCCCGCCACTGTCACCTTGTCCGTAACCCCGAGGCCACTCACCTCTCTGAAGACAATGCCGAATGAGTAGGTCCTCTCACCGAAACTGGCGCCGCTCAGCCAAAGGATGCCGACGACCAGTACCACGAGGGCCACCGTGAGCGCTATTCCTACCCGCACCTCGTTCGCGTGTCCTGTCATGCGTAGCCTCCGGATGTGAAACATCTGACGCGCCCGACGATCCGTCCGCCTCCAACTCGAGGGCTCCGGTTCGGCCTTGCTCTAGTACAGATCGATCTCGTCATCCTCTCGCGATCCATGATCAGCGCCCCTGCGCGCGATGAAATTCTGCACCGCCTCATCTTCGGTCTCCGTGAGTTCGTCGGTCGAACCGATGAACGCTATCTTCCCATTATCGATGAGCGCGACCCTATCTCCGATGAAGCACGCGCTGTGAAGATCGTGCGTCACTACGATAGAGGTGGCACTGAGCTTGTTCTGGGTGTCACGAATCAGTTCGTTTATCTGCTCCGCCATTATCGGATCCAGCCCTGTCGTAGGCTCATCGTAGAGAATGATGTCCGGATTGAGCGCTATCGCCCTCGCGAGCGCGACTCGCTTTTTCATGCCGCCCGATATCTCCGAAGGATGCAGTCTGGACAGGCCCTCAAGACCAACGAGCCTGAGCTTCTCTTCGACCAGCGTTTCCAGTTCTTGTCCGCGCATCCCTTTATGCTCGACGGCCGGCAACCCGATGTTCTCTCCCACGGTCATCGAGTCGAAGAGTGCCGCTCCCTGAAAAACCATTCCGAAATGCTGTCTGGCCTTGCTGAGTTCTTTCGCCTTCATGTCGAAGATGTTCCTGCCGTGAAACAACACCTCTCCACGATCAGGCACAAGGAGGCCGATGATGTGCTTGAGGAGAACGCTCTTGCCGCAACCCGACGATCCTAGAACGACCAGCGTCTCTCCCTCAACGAGCTGGAGGCTGATCCCCCTGAGCACGTGGTTGTCTCCAAAAGACTTCCAGAGATCCCGCACATCAATGAGGACTCGACCGGACACTACCCCTCCTAGGAGAAGATGATTCCATAGATTAGCGTAGTCAGAACATAGTCGCTGATGAGAATGAGAACACAACTCGCCACTACAGCCCGTGTAGCTGCTTTCCCCACACCGACTGCACCGCCTCTTGCAGCAAGTCCCGCTGTGCACCCCATGAGAGCAATGATGAGGCCGAAGACACACGCTTTGATGAGACCTCCCAACACATCTCCCGCGTAGAAGAGCGTCCGCATTCCATCCACGAACACCTTTCCCGAAACATCCATTGCCACGTTTGAAACAACAAACCCGCCGCCAATCCCAAGCGTATCGGCAATGACCGTGAGCGCCGGTAGCATGATCAGAGCCGCAAGTATGCGAGGCATGACCAGATAGCGATGCGGATCTATCGCCATCGCCTCCATCGCATCGATCTGCTCGGTGACCCGCATCGTGCCGAGTTCTGCGGCGATCGAAGCCCCCACACGACCGCCAATGACCAGAGCTGTGAGGACCGGGCCGAGTTCGATCACCACGGATTTGAAAATGGCCGTCCCGAGGTAAGCCTTGGGAAGATACTCCTCGAGCTGATAAGAGAACTGAACGGATGCCACAGCACCTGTGAAAACGGAGGTCACGAGGACAAGCGGAAGCGATTCGACGCCTATGCGCTGCATCTGCTCGACCACCAGCCTCAAGGATTTAGGCAGGCGATGGAGGGAGATCAGCGCGCGCCAGAACACGATCCCGCCGGCGCCGACTACGCTGAACATATTTATCGCCGATTGTCCAATCTTGGCAAAGAAATCCATGGCGGCTCCGCGTTCCTGGTTCCGGCGCTCCCGTACCGAGCGACCAGTCCTCGTCTGCAATGACCTGCTAGAGTTCGTCGAATGCCTCGTCCGGCCTCATCGTCAGATTCTCGAATCTGGTACACTCCGACACAAACGCGAGCTTGACAGTGCCGGTCGGACCGTTCCTCTGCTTACCGACGATAATCTCGGCGATGCCCTGATTCTCCGGTGTACGCTCGTACTGCTCACCACGGTAGACGAACATGACAACGTCCGCGTCCTGCTCGATCGCGCCCGATTCGCGGAGATCGGACAGTATCGGACGCCTGTCACCTCCACGCTGCTCCACTGCTCGCGAAAGCTGTGAGAGCGCCAGGACAGGCACGGTCAGCTCCTTGGCAAGAGCCTTGAGCGAGCGAGAGATCTCCGAGATTTCCTGCTGCCTGTTCTCGACACGTCCAGTGCCTCGCATCAGCTGCATATAGTCAATGATCACGAGACCCACATCCGACTCGGCCTTGAGCCGCCGCGCCTTCGAACGCATTTCGAGAACCGTCATGGCTGGGGTGTCGTCAATATAGATCTCAGCCTCCGAAAGCAGGCCGGCCGCGGTAGTCAGACTCGACCAGTGACGATCAGCGAGATAGCCGGTCCTCAGCTTGTGAGCGTCTACGCGCGCTTCGCTGCAGAGCATACGCTGGACGAGTTGCTCCTTGGCCATCTCCAGACTGAAGAGCGCAACAGGGATCTTGTGATGGATGGCGGAGTTCGCCGTGATGTTGAGCGCCAGCGCCGTCTTCCCCATCGACGGTCGCCCGGCGATCACAACGAGATCCGATTTCTGGAAGCCCGACGTCAGCTTGTCCAGATCGTCGAATCCCGATGCTACTCCCGTCACATGTTCCTTTTTGTCGTAGAGCTCCTGAATAACCTCGAAACTGTGCTTCAGGATCTCGCGCATCGGCATGAAGCCACGGCGCACACGGGACTGAGCGATGTTAAAGATCATATTCTCTGCGCGGTCGAGGATTTCGGCCGCGTCGCCACCGGTATCGTAGGCTTCCTGAACAACCTCGGTCGCGACACGTATCAGGCGTCTGAGGACGGCCTTCTCGAGCACGATCTTCGCGTGGTAGCGAACGTTAGCCGCCGTCGCCACGCTCCCGAGAAGCGTCGACAGATAAGCGGCTCCACCGACGCCATCGAGTTGTTTGCTTCGCTTCAACTCCTGCGTCAGTGTCACAAGATCAACAGCTTCGCTTCTAGAGAAGAGATTCATCACGGCGGCGAACACCTTGCGGTGCGCATCCGTGTAGAACGAATCGGATGTCAGAAGCTCCGCTCCAACTCCGATGGCCTCCTCATCCAGCATCATTGCCCCAAGAACGGCCACTTCGGCTTCATGGGCCTGAGGTGGGAGCCGGTCGGCGGCTCTCACGATGCCGGCGGACTCGGTTGTTTTTCTCAGTGTCGCCATAGCGCCTCCACCGCGTGCGGGCAATAGTGCCCTACGCCCGCTGCTAGAGCTTGTCGTATTCTTTTCTGATACGAAGGAAGTCCTCCCACATCGGCCGCTTGTACTTCGGATCCCTCAGGGCAGCAGCCGGATGGTAGGTGGGAATCACTTTCAGATTGCCCTGCACATACACCTTACCACGCAGGCTCCCCATGGACCCTTTGACGCCTAGCAGGGTCTGCGTCGCAGGGAGTCCTAGCGTACAGATGATGCGCGGAGCAATGATCTCTATCTGCTTGGCCAGTATTGGAACACAGGCCTCGATCTCATTCGAGAGAGGTGTCCTGTTGTTGGGTGGACGACACTTCAGAATATTGCTGATGTATACGTTCTCCCGGCGAAACCCGGCCGCCTCGATGATCTTGTCTAGAAGCGCACCTGCCCGACCTATGAACGGGATCCCTTCCCTGTCCTCGTTGGCCCCCGGCGCCTCACCGACGAACATCAGATCCGCGTTCTCGTCGCCTGCGCCGAAGACGACACTGATTCGCGTCCCGGCAAGTTCGCACTTTTCACACGCCAGCGAGATGCGCTCAATCTCATTGAGACAGGTGCAACTCCTGAGGCAGGACGCCTCGACGAACATGTCCGGATCTGCTGTCCCACGACCCAGCGCCAGCACTATTTTGGTCGGCTCAAGTTCGGGAAGCATAGCTGCCTGCTCCGGCACACTCAACTTCTGTGGCTTCACGATCTCACGTTGTTTCTCTGGCGTCCCCATCTCACGCGGTTTCTCCGGCGTCTGCGCAGCTGTGGGCCCCACGCTCTGAGACGGACCCGCTCCCTTAACGAGTGCCGCCGTCTCGGCTGAGAGACACATATCCTTCTCACCGGCGTCGGCGAGCTGCGTCAGGTAGCTCGCCAGGAGCGCCCGCGGGTCATCATGTCTTGCTTTACTCATTGGCGCTGCCCCATCCCAATTCACTGATGACCTCAGTGAAAATCATATCTGCAAGGTCCTTCTTCAGCATCTTCGTAAGTTCGAGCTCCCGGCCGGACCGCGTCAGGATGGCGGCCACATTCGTGTCGGTGTCGAAGCCGGCGCCCTCTACCAGTGGGTTGTTCACAACAATGACGTCCAGGTTCTTCTCTCTGAGCTTGCGTCTGCCTTCCTCCAGCTCGTCGTTCGTCTCGAGCGCGAAACCCACGATGCCTTGCCCTTCCCGCCGCACGTTCGCTGCCTCAGAGAGAATGTCATCCGTTGGCACGAGTTCGAGCATGAGTCTCTCGGCCGCCTTCTTGATCTTGACATCCAGGGGCCCAGCAGGACAGTAGTCCGCCGGCGCCGCTGCCATGATGAGAAGATCCGCCTGCTCAAAGCTTTTCATCACGGCGCCCAGCATCTCTCTCGTCGTCTCTACACCGATGTACTCAACACCGTCGGGGGGATGAAGAGATGATGGTCCCGATACGAGAACGACCTCCGCTCCTCGTCTGAGTGCCCGCTCCGCGAGCGCGTAACCCATCTTCCCACTTGACCGGTTGCCGATGAATCGCACGGGATCCACAGGCTCTCGTGTCGGCCCGGCGGATACAACCACTCTACGACCCGCCAGATCCTGCTTCGGAAGAAGAAGCTTGAGCGCGATCATGACGATGCTATCCGGGTCGGCCAGCCTGCCCTTCCCCACAGCCCCGCTCGCGAGCCTGCCGACTTCCGCCTCGGCGAAGACGACTCCGCGCGCCTTGAGCTTCTCCACGTTCTCTCGAACCACATCCGATTCCATCATGCGCACATTCATTGCCGGGGCCATGATAGTCGGACACGTCATCGCGAGGAGTTCCGTTGATAGGAAGTCATCAGCCACACCATTGGCCATCTTCCCGATGATGTTTGCGGTTGCCGGCGCGATGATGGCCAGGTCGGTAACTTCGGCCAGGTGAACGTGTCGAAGGTGCTCGGATCCGGATGCCGCTTCTTCAATGGAAGCCACACCAGTCTTCCGATCAGGAAACATGTCTACAACAACAGCATTGCCCGACAGCGTCTCGAACGTGAGGGGCGTCACGAACCGCGTTGCGTTCTCGGTCATGACGACGATCACGTTCGCACCCTGTCCAACCAGTCTCGTGACGATCTGCGGTGCCTTGAACGCCGCGATACTGCCGGTCACGCCGAGGACTATGGTCTTACCGCTGAGAGGTCCTGACATCAGAATTAGAACTCCGAGGTAGTCTACTTCTCCGCCTTCTTCGCCTTCTCATCAGACGCCGCTTTTTCGCCCTCTTCCGTCTCCGGGGTTTCAACACCCTCGGACGGCTCGATAGCCTCGAACTCCACCTTCCCATCTGTAATAAGGGAGATAGCCAGTGAGGTCACCTTGGCCGTCGGGTCTTCCCGATCGGTCGCGGATGTGGCGTGGAGTCGGCGTGCGACTTTCGCGGCGAGCACGGCGCCAAGGTACTCGTTCTTCACGTGCTTCAGAAATTCCCGCTTCCTCAGAGGATCCATGAATTCACTCCTGTCCTGGTTATTGTGTCTGGTTCTCTTGGCCTTGCGTCAGCGCACGGCCTTCTCTTTCTCTGACTACTATGCTCATGACCTCCGCCACGGCGCGCGCAAGATCATCGTTGACAACCATGTAATCGTAGCCACCCGCCCACTCGAGTTCCTCACTCGCGTTCTCAAGGCGTGTCTCTATGACATCGGCGGCGTCGGTCGCCCGCGCGCGAAGGCGCAATTCCAGTTCTTCAAACGATGGAGGCACGACGAATATGAGCAGGGCCTCCGGGAACACTTCCCTGATCGACATGCCTCCCTGCACATCGACATCCATGACGACATCCTGCCCGGCCAACATCAACTCTCTGATGCTGCTCTTCCGCGTTCCGTATCTGAACCTGTGAACGATCGCCCATTCGGCCAGGACACTGCTACCAACCAGCCGGTCGAATTCCTTGTCTCCCACAAACTCATAGTGCACGCCGTCTGTCTCACCCCGACGTGGTGGTCGAGTCGTAACGGAAACGGAGTAGGACAAAGCCTCATCAGTAGCCACAAGCATTCGACAGAGCGTGGACTTACCGACTCCGGATGGGCCGGACACGACTATTGGAAAACCCTTCCGCAAAGTCATCTCCCGAGGAGCGCGCCTTCACTGCGCCGCCCGCTACGAATCAGGACGGTCGTCCCCACCCTCAATTCTCTGTGTGATGGTCTCGGGAGCAACGGCGGACAGGATAATGTGATCGCTGTCGGTCACGATGACGGTACGCGTTCTGCGCCCCTCTGTAGCGTCTACAAGCTTGCCGATCTCACGAGCGTGGTCCTTCAGGCGTTTCACGGGAGCGGAACCGGACGCGATCACGGCCACGATGCAGCGTCGGGCCACGACGTTTCCGAAACCGATGTTGAGAAGTACCGTACCCATGCGAAGTGCCTCCGTTCCTCCAACACGCTGGCCGCCGACGGACTATTCGACGTTCTGCACCTGCTCCCGGAGCTTCTCGATCTCTTCCTTGAGCGAGAGCCCGACCGATGCCATCTCGGCATCCGCATTCTTGGAACCGATAGTATTCGCCTCCCGGTGCATCTCCTGAACGAGAAAATTGAGTCTCTTCCCGACCGGCCCGCTTGCAGCAAATGTCTGGCGAGCGTGCGCCACGTGGGCCAGAAGCCGCACTATCTCTTCGGTGAAATCAGCCTTTTCTCCCGCCGATGCCACTTCCTGCGCGAGACGCCCCTCATCGACCTCAATGCCGCCGGTCATGAAGGACCGTATCCGCTCCATCATTCGTTCCTTCATGGCCTCTGACGCCCGTGGAGCCGCCGCCTCAACCCGGTGGACGATTGCCTCGATCGTGTCCACGCGCCCGGAAAGCTCGTGAAGGAGTGTCGCTCCCTCAGCTTCCCGCATCGAGACAAGCTGATTTGTGGCTTCAACCAGCGCCGGCTTCACGATGGCCCACAGCTCGTCGGCTTCAGCATTCTGCTCCTGCTGATCGAAGATCTGGGGGAAGCGTGCGAGCGTCCCGATATCGATGTCGCCTGCAAGTCCGAGTTCCTTCGACAACTCACGCAGTTCTCTGGCGAGTTCCCCGGCAACCGCCGTGTTAACGGAAGGCGCCCCCAGAGCCGCTTCGTCACGCCATTCAATGTAGACGGTCACACGGCCTCTATCGAGAGCAGATTCGATATGTCGACGGATTCTGTCCTCCACACAGAGCAGAAGCCGCGGCGCTCTCACCTGGAGGTCAAGAAAACGCTGATTGACCGAACGCACCTCAACTCTGACACTACGTCCACCGCTGGTGGACTCATCGCTTCCATAGCCGGTCATGCTCCTGAGCACAGGCACACCCCTCCTCAGTTTTACGTGAGCCGCTACTATACCGTCTGGAGGCTCCGGAGTCAACGCGTCCTCGACGATGTTGCACCCCGGCGCCCCGGCGGCTATACTGCGACTTGCCGCTCTGGGGCCCTCAATATGCTGGATCCAAGCGTGGTAGCCACCGGAACCCCGGAAACAGATCGTGACCTTGTGGAGAACAACCGTGAATCAAACCCTCTTATCTCGACTGGTAGATGAGATCTCCCCGCAGATAGCAGGCCGGCACATCCGCCGGATCCGCTTACAGACCGATGAGGCTCTGGTGCTGGAACTCGCATCTGAACCCCCGAGCTTCCTCGTTGTTTCGTTCTCCCGAGCCCTCCCCCTCCTTTTCCTTAATGATACATGCCCTTCCCCGATCGAGTCGAAGAGCGGACGGTCATGCGACCTCGATCGCGAGCTCAAAGGGGCAACTATCCGGTCCGTAGCGGTGGCTCAGGATCGCACGGCGGTCGAGTTCTCTCTCGTACGCACCCACACGACCGGCCTCGAGATCGCGCGGACGCTCATTGTGGAACTCGGCTCCAAACCGGGCGTAGTCGTACATCCGACCGGCCGCCGAAACTCGAGCACCGCGGAGGGATCCGACACACCCCCACGCGAGACGACTCTGGACAATGCTGATCCAATCCATGTTACATCCTGGTCCGACGGCTCGGAACGCACACACGTTAGGATATCGGACCGGCAGACTGATGA
Source organism: Candidatus Eiseniibacteriota bacterium (assembly GCA_030600655.1). Classification (GTDB taxonomy): domain Bacteria; phylum Joyebacterota; class Joyebacteria; order Joyebacterales; family Joyebacteraceae; genus Joyebacterum. The sequence continues at coordinate 4,326 of JAUVLP010000015.1, read as the reverse complement.
CGCCCACGCCGGCGACACGAGAACGTTCACTTCGGTCAACGAAGCCTCAATGCACGCCTTCGATACATTCTTCGATGCCATCGGAACGGATCACAGACGTGCAGCGGTTTCCCGCCTTGTCTCCAGGCGCCTCGCGCGGAAGCGGCGCGCGATCGCGAAGGTTGAAGCAGAGATAGCCGATGGGCTCAAGGCGGACGAACACCGCATCAGGGGGCAGTTGATCCTGGCCAGGAAGGGTGACATCACGCGCGGCGTACGCATGGTCCGCCTGAAGGACTTCGACGGCAGCTCAACTGTCGAAGTGGAGATCGACCCTTCCTTGTCACCTGCGCAGAACGCTGAGCGCTACTTCAAGCGCGCGAAAAAGGCCGGGAGACGTGGTGCAAGAGCCCCGGCTCGGCTCGGCGAGTTGGAATCGGAGGTTGAGAAGCTGGAGGAGCTCGGCGCCTCTATCGCCGATGCGTCCGCTGAACGGCTTGCGGAACTTGAGGAGCGTTTCTCAACGAGGAGATCCGCCAAGTCGCGTGGAAAAACAGCCCCTCCGCGCGCACACTTCCGCACATACACGGTCAGCGGCGGATGGGAAGTCCTCGTGGGCCGATCGAACAAGGACAACGACGTCCTCACCCACCGGATAGCAAACCAGGGAGACCTCTGGTTTCACGCACATCAGGCTGCCGGCTCCCACGTCATCCTGAGAATCCCGAGCGGCAAGGCTCGCCCTGATCGCAGAGCCATTCTTGAGACAGCGGCCATCGCCGCGTTTCACAGCAAGGCGGGACGCTCGTCGAAGGTGGCGGTAAGCTACACGGAGAAGCGCCATGTGAGAAAGCCACGAGGGGCCAAACCTGGACTGGCGGTGATCTCACGGGAGAAGTCCGTCATGGTGAAGCCCTGGATCCCACAGACCTAGGCGCGGCGACCGCTGATCGCGTGAGCACCTCGTCCGAGCGAAGACCGGCGGGCAGCGACAACTCAGGCACGCTTCCTTGCTACACAGTACAACCAGCTGCTGTCGGTGCATGGTTTCGCCATATCGATGACATTGCCCTTGAGATCGTAGGTTTCCACTAAGTCGAGACCTGCCTCTTCGAGCTGCGCGGCCAGATGCCGGTGCGTGATGTAGTACGTGATGAGGCCGAAGTTGTGAGCCGGATCGTTGATTATCTCGTAGGTCTCCTCGCTGCGTTCGAACACGCGGTCTCGCCGACGGTTTCTGGTACACCGGTGGTATCTGACGATTCTGCGCATCAGCGCAAACGGATCGATGGTGAAATGAAAGTCCGGTTCCTTGACCGCACCGACGTAGTCCCTGTTGTGCGTCGAGAAGGAGAACAGTCCACCGTCCCTCAACACCCGCCGGATCTCACGAAGACCCAGAAGCCGATCCTCGTGACCCAGGGAATCCATTCCATTGTTCGCGAAGTTCACAAAATCGAAATGGCCGTCTTCGTAGCGAGACATGTCTCTGACGTCACCGAAAGTGCAATCGACTCCTCTACAGAATTTCGTACACTCCCCGACCATCTCGCAGGAGTAGTCTATCGCCACGTACTCGCCTGCCCATTTGCTTAGAAAGACAGCCGTCCTACCCGCACCACAGCCGATATCAAGTACACGGCTCCCCGCGATCTCGTCACGATACTTCACATATATCATTACCTCAGGCATCTGGAGGATGCTATGAACGTACACGGAAGCCGTGCGTCTGGCTCCATAGCATTGCTTGTTTATTTCCTCGTAGTTCGTCATTCCCACTCCTCCGTACCAAACAGCAGTCACGATGGAGCAAAGCAAGAAAAGTGCCGGGTTTCCAGATCTTTCCCTTCACTATGAAGGCTCGTTGCCCGCTAGCTTTCTTGATGCTTGGCGCGTGCTGTGGTATAATATGAAATACTGCGTTCCAATGGACTCAGCTGGACTCAGCACCGTCCTGGAGCAGCACACTGTATGCATTGTGTCACGGCCATTCACAATTTGTATCACGAGTCCGCGCAACGAAGGGAGCGCTGGAATGAACAGAACGCATCTGATCCGTCGCCTGGCCTTGATAGCACTAGGCTGTGTCATGGTGATCCCACTCACGTTGCAGGCTCAGATCCCTGCCGAATACGATCTCCGCGACGTCGGGGGTGAGAGCTACGTCACGGCCGTCAAGAGCCAGAGCGGGGGTACGTGTTGGACGTTTGGAGCGATGTCGGCCATCGAGGGAAATCTCCTGGTCACGGGCGCGTGGGCTACCGCAGGCGAGACGGGAGAACCAAACCTCGCGGAGTACCACCTCGACTGGTGGAACGGCTTCAACGAGCACTACAACCAGGACATCTACCCCACGTCAGCCGGTCTCGAGGTTCACCAGGGCGGCGACTACCGTGTCACGACGGCCTACCTCTCAAGAGCAGAAGGTGCAGTCCGTGATGAGGACGGCCAGTCGTACAGCACTCCACCGCTACGGGCGCTCGAGACTTATCATTACTACTACCCAAGAGACGTGGAGTGGTACGTGGCGGGCGAGAACCTGGAGAATATCGACGTCATCAAGCAGGTCATCATGGATCACGGGGTCATCTCAACCGCCCTGTGCTACGACAGTCAGTTCATAACGAACTACATCCACTACCAGCCACCATCCAGCATCATCGAGCCGAACCACGGCGTATCGATCATCGGATGGGACGACGGCAAAGGTACACCGGCGCCCGAGGGTCCCGGCGCGTGGCTCGTCAAGAACAGCTGGGGCAACGGCTGGGGCTATGACGGCTACTTCTGGATCTCCTACTACGACAAGCACTGCTGTCAGAACCCGGAGATGGGTGCCATCTCATTCCAGAACGTCGAACCGTTCGCATACGAGAACGTCTACTACCACGACTACCACGCGTGGCGCGACACACTGACGACCGCGTCCGAAGCATTCAACGCCTTCACTGCTGTCGGTGATGAACTCCTGCAAGCGGTGAGCTTCTTCACTGCAGTCGACAATGTCGACTATGTGGTAAGCGTCTACGATGACTTCGTAGGAGGAGAGCTCCAGAATCTCCTCGCGACGCAGTCCGGTTCATACGAGCACACCGGTTTCCATACGGTCGATCTGGCCGCGCCCGTGACCCTCCAGGCCGACGGCGACTTCTACACATACCTCAGCCTCTCGCAGGGTGGTCATCCCTACGATCGCACGTCGGATGTACCCGTTCTTCTCGGCGCCAGCTACCGAGTCATCGTTGAGTCGAGCGCATCCGCGGGTGAGAGTTACTACAAGAGCGGCGGCGACTGGCTCGACTTCTACGACTACGATGACGGGGCGTGGAGCCAGACCGGCAACTTCTGCATCAAGGCACTCACGATCGAGGCCGGACTCAGTGTGACGCCGGCGGGCGATTTCAAATCCGAGGGGCCGACCGGAGGGCCGTTCCTGCCGGCAAGCACCGAATACGAGATGGAGTACAGAGGCGACACATCGATCAACTACGAGGTTACAGTGATCGATCCTTCGATCACGTGGATCACGCTCTCCGGTGATACCGGAGGTGCTCTCGCCCCGGGGGGCACGGCCACAACAACTGTGACGGTCAACAGCAACGCGGATATCCTTCCCGATGGAGCCTACGTCGCGGACATCTGGTTCAGAAACCTCTCCAACGGGCTGGGAGACGCAATGCGCGAGGTAGTCCTGGCTGTCGGTACGAGCGAGAAGCAGTACGAGTGGACGCTCGACACCGACCCGGGCTGGTCGACAGATGGCCAGTGGGCATACGGGCAGCCGACCGGCGGGGGCGGCCAGTACGGTGGCCCCGACCCAACGGCCGGGCATACCGGCACCAACGTGTATGGATACAATCTGAATGGGGACTACCCGAACGATCTATCCCAGATGCACCTGACGATGGGACCGATAGACTGTCAGGATCTCTACAATGTCCATCTCGTCTTCTGGAGATGGCTCGGTGTCGAACAACCCGACTACGACCATGCCTCCATCGGCGTGAGCGACAATGGCACCGACTGGGTAACGGTATGGGAGAACACGGCAGAGATCGCCGACACCGAGTGGACGCAGATTGATGTCGACGTCTCGTCCGTCGCCGATGATGCTGGGACGGTCTACATCCGATGGACAATGGGAACAACGGATGGCGGATGGATGTACTGTGGATGGAACATCGATGATATCGAGATATGGGGCATCTCCGCCGTTGGTTCGGGAGTTGAGGATGATGCAGGTCTCGTCCGTGAGGCCCGGCTTGACCCCGTCAGCCCGAACCCGTTCAACCCGGCTGCCACTATCTCGTTCGTGCTCCCGGAGCCGGGTGAGATCGAGATCGCCGT
>JAUVLP010000156.1 GCA_030600655.1 Candidatus Eiseniibacteriota bacterium | reverse complement strand
TTCTCTTCATACGCCAGCTCGGGATACATGTGTAGCTGTCGCCGGATCTTGGACAGTTTCGGCGCCAGGCTCTCCGCCTTCTCGGCCAAACCCTTCGGCATCGTCCCTCCAGTCCACTAGTCCTGCTGCTGTTGGTCGTCTGAGTTGTTTGCTCCACGTTCCTGCTTGACCTTCACGAGGGTCGCGACCCCTACTACAACAAACAACACCCCGGCCACAAGCAGGCCGTTGCTCTCCGTGCTCACTCCCACCGCCACCAGGGCAGCCCCGATGGCAATGAACGCGATCAGATTGGGCGTACGCTTCCTTCTAGCCATGAGCTATTCCCTTCCGCGGATAGCATCGTGATCTGGGACAGAGAGTCTCCCGAGCGGCCCGCTTTCCTTCTCTAGCCTCGCCTCTCTCTGTAGGATCATCCCGACGAAGTAGACGAGTGAGGCTCTCGCCAAACCCAGAGTTTTGATGACGTGCCCACGGAACTCCCTGATGTTGTAGTGCTCAACGAAATTGCACTCTCGACTCGGCTCCGTCGCGATGTCGTGCAGAACGGTGAAACGATGAGTTGAGGAGTTGCGCAATTCACGCTTCTCGTAGAGGAAGCCCTTTTTCTCCACGTCTCCCGCGACTTCTGAAAGCGCGATCAGTGCTGTCGTGCCGGCCGAGATCTCAGATGCCACGTCCGGCTGCCACTCCACGGTCCCGTCGGACCCACGCGAGACCCATCTCTTCACGAAGCTAATACTCCTCGGACCATCCTTAATCCCAAGGTAGTGAGTTGTCGCCACGGCTATCTTGTCCAGCAAATCATAGCAGGCTCTCTGCGCAAGCGTCAGTAGTGATGATGGCACCCCGTACACGGCGTAGTCCAAGCTATCGGAGTATCTCCCTGTTTCGTCCACATCCGAAGCTATCGCTTGATAGGCAGTGAGCCTCGCGGCCAGGTAGTCAGACTTCAACGTGTTGAACATGGCGAAGATTGGAGGAACGCCGGACTCGCCGTCAGGTGGCTCAATGACTGCTGGGAACCTAAGGGTGTCCCACTTCTGCACGGAGACATCCAGACCCTCTAGTGTCGGGGAGAGCGCCAATCGGTGCTTGGCAACAAACTTCGCGTAATCGCTCGCGGATGACAGATCGGGCATCTCGCCGCCCTCGATCCCCGACGCCAGCATGCTCTGGAGTTCATCGTGCGCGGCGCCCCCTCCCAAGTCGCGGAGCTTCTCGCCCGTTTGCTTTGCTGACTCAAGGTGCTTCGCAGCTACGGCTCGCAGGGCCAGCTTATTCCCCCACCCAACGTCCGCGAACCTAAGCAGTATCTTCGCAGCCCCCGTGAGTGCTACGCCGTTCGCCGGATCATGAGTCAGTGCACTCATGTAGTAGTCGTAGGCTTCAATCTCCCGATAGCCCCTCAGCAGCGCATTACCAAGATTCGTCAGCGATTTCGCTTTGAGATCAGGATCGTCAACCTGACTTGCGACGGTCCAGTACATTTGCCTGGCCTCGCGTCTGGTTTCGCTGGTGCGTAGGGACCACTCGGGGTAGTTGAACTCGGCTAGGTCCGCACCTGTAACAAGACCATTCGCGAGCGAGTACTTCAGATCTACGCGCTCGGGGTACTGCTCAGTCAACTCGCGGAGAAGCTCCGTGCCCTCAGCGACGATCTCCTGGCTCCCCATGTTGCGTCCAGCATCCACAAGGACGCCGCCCTTCAGGCCGGACACCAAGAACTCATCGAGCAGGTCGCCAGCCTCCAGGCGGCGCGCAGCCTCGACCGCTCGCTCGGGAGCAGTATCCACGAGCCCGTTGAACTCGCCCTGGAGTTCTTTGAAGCGATGCAGTACCCGCTCTGGGTCAGCAACCAATCAGAAACCTCCGCGGGGCAATCACCCGTGACAATGGGCCGGAATGCCCTGCTCTAGCCTCCACCGGGCCTCCCGGAAGCGTGGAAGCGACCGTCGGATGCTCGCCGAACCTCCGCGAGCATCTCAAGTGTCTCGAGATGTCGCTCGACAAGCGCTCTCCGTGCGCCCATGAAGCGGCGAGCGATTTCCTCAGTGCTTCCAGGCGAATCGGAGACCGCCTCCTTGACCGCCGCAATCTGCTCAAGCGCGCCTTCTGGCCAAGGTGGCTTCTTCCGCACCGTTGGTTTCCGTTCTCGCTTGGCCTGGATTGTGATGGACACCTGCGCGTCGCCACTCTCGGGAGCGAATCTCGTGGCTTGGTACTCCGATCTCAGCCATCTAATCCTACCGGTTGCCTCTTCGGCGGACCGCTCGTCATGCAGAGCAACCAGCCTCGAGAGGATCTCGCCATCGTCGAGCGGCCAAGGCCAGCCGTAGCAGGCCGCGACAGCTCCGTCTAGCTCATTATGGAGGTCGAGCAAGACACCGCACGCCGTCAGCTCGTGGAGATCCCTCTCCTTGGGCGTCAGCGACTCGCCGTTCTTGAGCTTGCCTACGACGTTGTAGAGACCGGTCATGGTTGCGGCGTCCGCTCTTGCAAGGGCGTTGTCGCGGTGCTCGTGAAGGCACTTCGTCACCCCCGCGACCCTGTTGCGATCAACATCCGAGGGAACTGGGAACGGGAACGGGTCGAAGCAGTGAGCTTTCTGATAGCGGGGATCGTTCCCGACACCCAACCGCCCGCCTGCACTCAGAGCCCATGCACCGTGCACGGACGAAGAGAGCACGCCCAAGTGGTAGAAGTCATCCAGCGCGATGCATACGACCGTATGGCTTGGTGTGGTCTCACGATCGAGGAAGACGAAGAAGCGGTGCTTGGAGGTTTCCACCGTGGCCCCGTATCGACGCAACCCGTCCAGCGCTGGACGGAATTCCTCCCTGTTGCGCCCGAAGCGCCACCACTTCTCACGCGTGGAGCGGTCATTGTTGGAGTCTCGCATAGGCTTGACGCGGTCTCGCACCACATCGTAGAGAACCGCATGCTCTCTCACTTCATCGTGTTCCATTAGCCCGAAGTCGATCACGTACTGCCGCCTTGGGCGCCGGGTCAGATCCCTCCCCGTGATGTACGGCTTGACGATCCCTGCCGCGGCGGAATCGGCGTCTGAGAGGCGCTGCGCCTCTTCTGGATCAAGTATGAACCCGCTACCAACCAGAATGAATCCCTGCGAGGACAGCCCCGTGTTCGACAGCAGTGGTTCCGATGCGGCGCGCGCCATGTCCGCATGGGCGGTGAGATCGGTATTGAGACGCGCAACATGATGCGTCCCTGTTACCGCAGCGTCATCATCCACCTCCACGAGCGTGGCTCCTCGAGCGTCCGATGAGATCACAGTCATGGAAACACGCACCGCCGCGCTGCCGGCGTCGTCTACCCACGGATGGTCCGCGATGGCCCAGACAACATGAGCACCCACCTTTTCCGCGCTCTCAACGACGGCACGATTGTGCTTCTGTCTGATGGTGTTCGTTGTGATGAGACCCGCGCGTGTCGTCCGTCCTGACGCGACTTCCTCTGCGGCACGATACCACCAGTACATCACGTAGTCCGCGTTGTCAGGAACACTGGAGTACGTCTCTCTGAGGGCGTCGACGTACCCGTCCCCGAACGCGTCTCTCTGGCGGCCGCGCCCCATGTAGGGAGGATTGCCGACTATGAAGTCCGCCTTGGGCCAGTCGGCAGGCCTCGCATTGACGTGCTCCATGTACTTCAGCTTCGCCTTCGGATCAGGGACTAGTTCACCAGTCACAGGACTCGGCACGGCTGGTGTTGGATCGGGACGCGAGCGCGTCGGATCCTCTCGTGTCTCGTCCCACGCCAAGACCGCGTCCCGGCACTCCAGCGTACCGGTGTCCTTGAGAACGGGCTCCGGTGGCTGAGCATAGCCGTGTGTCTGACGCCACCACTGATGGAAGCCAATCCACAGGGTCAGCTCGCTTATCTCACGGGCCCACGGCTTAATCTCGATGCCGTAGAACTGCGACGGGTCGACTTCTTCGATCTGGAGCTCGGGGTTGCCGGTGATC
>JAUVLP010000003.1 GCA_030600655.1 Candidatus Eiseniibacteriota bacterium | reverse complement strand
CGAGAATGATCAGCACCGCGGGATAGTCCGGCCCGAGCGTGGCACGTAGACGCTTGAGCTCGACCGCAATGAAGTCTTCGAGAAAATCCGCATGAGATGATTCGTGCGACCGCAGGACGGCAAACGACGGCAGCAGATCTCCCCCAAGAAAGACGGCTTCAGGACGCTCGGCGATAATCCGCGCAAACAGCTTCCGGTAACGATCGATCCCGCCGTGCAGATCAGATGCAAAGAAGCAACGCAACGGTCAGTCCTCCACTTGTCTTGACAGGATCCCCGCTATGCGATTCGCGGCACGGTCATACTGGCAGCCATCAGAAACAGTATGCTCGCATCGCTGCCCTTGGTGAACAGGGCCTCGTCGATCGCACGCTGGAGCGAGGAGAAAGGACGGAGCAGAATGTCGTCGAGCTCTGTCGGTGCAAGGTCGCTCACGACCCACATTTGCGCCCACTTCGCCGTCTCGGCCAATCTCGCCGCCTTGTGGTAACCAAGCTTGTAGCATTTGTCAACCTCCGCGAGCACAGCGGAGGGATCTCGAGACACTCTCAGAAGTCTGATGAACGCGTCCTCACCGATACCGTCTCTGCACTGGGCAACGAGAATGAGAATCCCTCCGTCCTTGAGTGCCAGTTTACCGTTCTCGATCGCCTTCTGTGACTGATAGAGGTCGATGTCCATCGGATGGGGCGCAACGGCCACCACAATGTTCGCCTTCCCCTGGATCTCAACTGAGAAGACCTCCAGTGCCGGAGCGATCATCGCGGAGAACGACCCGTTGATATCACCGGCGGCCGCCGCATAGACACGGTGATGCCTGTCGAGCACCGTCATGATGCAGAACATGCTGCGGCACCCGATGTGCCTTATCGCATCAACCATGTCTTCATGAACCGGATTGCCGTCGAGAGTCAGTGATTCGGCGCCTTCCAGGAGAGCAAGACTGTGGTTCTGCTCGATGGTTTCGTACGATGCAACACCTGGCAGAAGCGCTTTTCTACCGCCCGTGTAGCCGGCAAAATAGTGTGGTTCAACTGAGCCGATGATGAGAATTCTTTCTGCATTGGCAACATTGGCGTTCACATACAGCTCGGTTCCGCTCTTCGATCTCCCAACGTGAAGCATGTCCATGGATCGTCGGGCATCGTGCGCGATGATTCTCTCCCGGTACTCCTCGTAGAGGTCACCCAGGATCTCTCGGTACTCGTTCTCCGTAGGAGCCCTGTGGACACCAGTAGCCACGATGAACTTCAGGCAGCGAACATCTTTGATCTGTGGATGGATGAGTTTCAGGATCCGAGCTGTGGGGGTGGGGCGCGTGCGATCATTCACGATCACTGTCAGCTCATCTGCACCCGCCAGAAAACTGGCGAACGATCCGCAATCCACGGGGTGCTCCAGAACGCGAGTGAGCGTCTCGTCCTCATCGACGATGTCGACTTCGTTGAGACCGATTGCCCCCGCGAAGCTCCCTTCCTCTATATCGACAGTGATATGTCTCGTGCCGTATGGTACATCGATGCGCATCTCGCCACCCCTATGGCCTCGATTGCCCTCCTCTTGGTTTGCGGTCGATTGTCAGCCCTACTGAAGCTAAGGTCAAGCTCCAGTTCCTGATATGCCGTCTCCTCAGAATCGGCTGGAGACCGTATCCGGAATCTGGTAGAGTGCAAGCTGAGGCTCATTTCACTTGCCGGACAGGAGCCCCCTGGCTGGAGGTACCCGTGGGAAACCAGAGGTATCGCACCGCAGTGACATTGCTTCTGGCAGGTCTGTCCATGTATCTGGCCGCCTGCGATCTAACCCCTGTTCGCCCCGGCTCCCTCAGCGGAACGGTGACAGGCACAGAAACAAGAGTTCCCCTTCAAGGTGCGTACGTCGAGTGCGATGGTGTCATCTGCATAACTGACGCGTCCGGATACTACATGCTCCTGGGACTCGGAGAAGGCTGGCGATCCCTGCTTGTCGCAGCGCCGGGCTACTACACTCTGTCCGAATCGGTCTACGTAGCTGGTGCGACGCGGCACAACGTTCTCATGGGCGCCGTCGCGCAAGTGACTCATCTCCACGGCACGGTGAGCCACTCTGTCGAAGGCCCACTCGAGGGAGCCGTTGTCGATGTGGATGGCCTGATCGAGATCACTGATGAGTACGGCGCGTACGAATTCCTGGACCTACCGAGGGACGCGGAGCAGATATCGGTTTCACTGGATGGTTTCCTGACATCCACCAGGCAGCTCCACATGGATGATGACGATGAGCTGCTGGACATAGAGTTGAAGAAGCTGGCCTCCGTAACCTTCTATCCGACGGCGGACGTGAGCGTGCGATCCGACCTGCCGAACACCAATTTCGGAGAAGCCGACACGCTCGACCTGTTCAATGGTCCCGCACGGGAGTTCAAATTCTACGTCTTCCTGCCCGTCGAGGGGCTTGAGGAGACAGCCGCGGTCACAAGCTGTACGCTCAAGTTCTACAATACCTGGGAGGAAAGCGGTGACGACCCACTTCTGACGCTGGTCGGACATCTCTCGAGCCACTGGAACGAGATGGAGGTCGTCTGGGCCGATTCCCTCCAGCACACGAGTGGCGCCACCCACGCGAATGTAAGCTACGTCTCCGGACAGTACGGTATCGATATCACGAGCTTCGTAGATGACTGGATGACGGGTGCTTTCACAAACCTCGGTATCTCCATAGAGACCGACTACAGCGAGACGCCGGTGCGATTCTCATTCGCCTCCCGCGAACACCCGGATGAGGAGAAACGGCCACGTCTGGAAATCGAATACGCCTGGTAGTGTGAGCAGCAGAGGAGAACCGAAGGCGGCCGCACCGCGCGGTGTGGCCGCCTTCTTTGCGCAGACACCAACCTTGACTTGAACCGGGCTTGGGTCTGGAGATCTCTCACCAACAGTCGGGCTTCCCAAGGAGGAATCCGTTAAATGGCGGACCGGAACTACTACAGAATGACGGTCGAAGAGGTTCTCGCCGCTCTCGAAACGAGTGCGAAAGGCCTCTCTCGAAAGGAGTCCGATGAAAGGCGCCTGAAGTTCGGCCCGAACGAACTGTCGGGGGAATGCCGGGTATCGAAGCTCATGACCTTCATCCGACAGTTCCGGGACGTGCTGGTCATTGTACTCATTGTTGCCGCCGCGGTCTCGTTCAGCATCGGCAGCTACCGTGACGGCTCCGTCATGCTCGTCATCGTCATCGTCAACGCCGCCATCGGCTTTACCCAGGAGTACAAGGCGGGCAAGATCGTCGAAAGCCTGAAGAACCTCATACGTTCGCCGGCCAGGGTCATGGTAGACGGAGAACTCACGGAGGCATCCCAGGACAAGCTCGTGCCGGGCGACATCGTTCGGATAGAAGAAGGCGATAAGGTGCCGGCCGACATGAGGATCATCGAATCGTTCAATCTGAGAACGAGCGACTTCTCACTAACGGGAGAATCGACTCCGCAGGGAAAGGGAAGTGACGCGATCACAAGCGACTGCGTCCTGGCGGACCGTGACAACATGGCCTACGTCGGAACATCTGTGGCATCCGGCACGGCGACCGCCGTGGTGGTAAGAACCGGCATGAACACAGAGATGGGACACATCGCCACGATGACGCAGGCAACACCCGCGGTGCCTTCCCCTCTTGAGAAGGAACTCGGTGCGCTCGCGAAGCGCCTGACAATGATCGTTGTGGTGATCGGAGCGGCGCTTTTCGGGGTGGCAGTGTGGCAGGATTTCACTCGTATCGAGAGCGTGGTCCTCGCGCTCGGGATCGCCGTCGCACTGGTCCCGCAGGCACTCCCGGCTCAGGTTACAGTCGCCCTCTCAGCAGCGAGCAAGCGTCTGGCCGACCGGAATGCGGTCGTGAAGAACCTTCCGGCCATTGAGACCCTGGGATCGACTACCGTCATCTGCACCGATAAGACCGGCACACTCACGAAGAACCAGATGACGGTCACACGAGTCTGGTTCAACGGAAAGGACTACCGGCTCACCGGCACGGGGTACAAACCCGAGGGAGGAATAGAAGACGAAAGCGGCAAGACACTCACGGAGGAACAGATAGACGAGATAGAGATCCTCATGGATGCGGGAACAATGGCATCCAACGCCGAGATCCACAAACCTGATGAGGAACACGACGGCTGGTACGCTGTCGGGGATCCCACGGAGGCTGCTCTTGTCACGATGTCCACCAAGCTGGGGACGCGTTCGCCGACGGAGGATGAGGAGAACCCGGAGCTTCATGAGTTCCCGTTCGATTCGGAGCGGAAACGCATGAGCTCAGTCAGGCAGTTTGGTGATCGGCTTCAACTGGCGATGAAGGGCGCGCCCGACAGCGTTCTCTCCATCAGCAGATCAATCTACCGTGACGGCAAGGCCGTTCCGATCACGGATGAAGACCGGGAACGGATCACAGCCGTAAATGAGGAGTTCTCAGGTCATGCTCTTCGCGTGCTCGCAATTGCGTTTCGTCCGCTCGACGACAACAGACAGGATTACGTACTCGAAGAAGTAGAGCGAGACGTGGTTTTCCTGGGGCTGGTAGGCATGATGGATCCTCCCAAGGACGGAGTCCGTGAGGCCATAGAGGACTGCCACACGGCAAAGATCCGGACCTTCATTATGACGGGCGACCACGCCACTACCGCGCAGGCGGTCGGTCGCGAGATCGGGCTCTCGGAATCCGGAGGTGACGCACTCGTCATCACAGGAAGTGAACTCGGACAGATAGGCGACGACGACCTCACGAGCTTGATGAGCAAGAACGAAGCTCTCATATTCTCGCGCGTGAGCCCGGAAGACAAACTGCGGATCGTGACACTTCTGGGAAACGCCGGGGAGGTTGTGGCCGTCACCGGCGACGGCGTGAACGATGCCCCTGCTCTCAAACGAGCCGATATCGGTGTCGCGATGGGGAAGATAGGAACCGACGTCGCAAAGGAAGCATCCGAGCTGGTGCTCCTGGATGACAGCTTCCCGACTCTCGTTGCGGCTGTGCGGGAGGGGAGAACCATCTATGAGAACCTGCGAAAGACGGTTCTCGCCTCGATGACGACCAACGGAGCAGAACTGGTTGTTGTGCTCCTGGCCCTCACGGCAGTCTCACTGAAGAACTGGGCCATCGCGATGCTGGCCATACAGATACTTGCAATCGACCTTCTTGCCGAGATCCTGCCGCTAACATCGCTGACGTTCGATCCCCCATCCGAGGAGATCATGACCGCTCCGCCACGCAATCTCGGGGACCACATCCTGAACCGCCGGACGTCGCCTGAGGTGACACTTCTTGCCGTTCTGATGGGAGCACTGGCCTTCGCGAACTACGCCCTTTTCATACAGCGCGAGGGCGTGACTTTCCCTGTCGACACGAGCCAAATATTGAAGTACATGCGCGCAACGACGGTCAGCTACATGACGGTAGCCTACTGCCAGTTCGCAAACATACTCTCACGCCGCTATGAGTTCCGCTCTGTCTTCAGCCGCACATTCTGGACCAACAGGATCTTCCTCTGGTCGGTAGTGATCTCAGTGGCATTGACGTCGGTCGCAGCCTACGGTCCGCTCGTCCAGGATTTCCTTTCCTTCAGAGGACCGTCACTGACCGACTGGCTGTACGTCCTGGGGGCGGCCGGAGTCTATCTGGCAGCCTTCGAGCTTCTCAAGCTCCGGAAGCGACTTCGCAGGACTGCGCCCGGCTCATTTCCTGCGAAGCTCCATTCTGCATTCCATCGGTGAACACCTCGACAGTGATGACCACGGGGCGTTGAAGAACAGCTGCACAGGAGGAACAACGTGTTACGCACTGATTGCTGTCATGATCGTCGCGCTGGCTATCGGCACCACGGCCGCGAAGAAGGACTAGACCGAGCCGGTCCAGGGATCTCGCGGTCTGCTCGATTGCACTCCCGCCATTGACATCAACTGTGGCGACGTCGTTCAGGGCTCGAACATCGGCCTGCCAAATAGCGTCGAGACTTACTCGTGCGTCGGTTGGGATGAAGCCGGTGGCGAAGCGGTCTACGAACTCATCCTTGACGACTGCTACATCGTCACTGCCACTATCTCCAACATGACGGCCGATCTGGACATTTTTATACTTGGAAGCTGCGATGAGGACAACTGCATCGCATACGGCGACAGCTATGCCACAACCGCATTTCTCACACCCCCGCACGTACTACATTGTCGTCGACGGCTACAGCGGTACGGAGAGCGATTTCACGCTGACCATCGAGTGCGAGCAGTGCGAGTGCCCCGGGGAGGGATCCAACCGTGGCTCCTCATCGTCTCCCTGGCATTGACGGTGGGAGAAGAACTCCACAGATTCCGAGCAGTCGATGTGGCTGGAAAGAGAACGCGCACCCGGGGACGCAAGATAAAGGAACTGGTCGCCGCCGGGCCGTTCGCGCACGTACGCAGCCCGCTCTACATCGGCAACTTCATCCTCACATATGGCCTCGTCGTCCTCTCAAGAATCGGATAGCTGCTGCAAGATGCCCGGAACCAGCTACGTTCTTCAGAGGGCGCTCAAGGGCAACGGGGTGGACCACGAGGTGATAGCCGCGAGCGTTATCCCTCGAAAGCCTAGAAACCGGAGGGAAATCGATCGTGTACACACCATGACGCAGTGCGCGGGCTCCCGTGTAGTGGGAGCCCGCAGGCAGGTACAACCGAGCATCGTGCACCCATACTACGATCGGCACTGAATGGCTGGACTGCTACTACTCCTGCGACGATCCGCCCGGTTTGCTCACTACGGAACCAACCGGGCACCACGATCCAACAAGATGGACACTACGTCTACAGTGTGGTACTGTTAAACCAAATTCAGATGTACGCAGGAGACACATAGGCGCATTTCGATCCACGCGGCAAGGCAAGGAAGTCGGTTCGCTTCTGACCCAGACACCGCTCCACAGAAGGAAGGGGAGACACAAAGAGGCAACTCATCTATACTGCGTGTCGACCAAGACGTGCAGGAAGGTGCAATAGTGTGCCAACACCCGCTTCCGAAACTGGATAGTCTAACTCACAGGAGATTCCCGATGAAGCACGTGACAAGTGATGAGCGCGTTCCTCAGATGATCAGCATCGAGGGAGCCGAGGGAGTGAGCAAGGCTGGTCTTGTTACCTCTGCCGACGGCGCACCGACTGCCGCCATGAGGCTCTTCGAGCTCGAGGCCGGCGGTCACACGCCGTGGCATACGCACGACTGGGAGCATGTGATCTACGTGCTGGAAGGCACGGGAATTCTCAAGACGGAGAACGGCAATGCTGACTTTGGAGCCGGAGACTCCCTGCTGGTGGACCCAAATGAGCAGCACAATTTCACGAACACCGGTGACGGACGGCTCAGATTTCTCTGCATCGTCCCGCTCAAGGGAGACTAGGACCATCGTCTCCACCGAATTTCTCCCCCTGGCGAAATAAATCACTTGCGCCCGGAGCGAAATCGCAATAGGCTGTCGATAGACGTTAGGAGTCGCCTTTTAAACTAGCACTGCGAGGCTAGAAAGGGTGAGAAAAGAATCGAACAGAAAGACGGGTTATCGCTGGCGACTGCTTGCGTGGCCCGTTTTTGTGTTCCACCCTGGGCCTCGAGGGGAGGAGTCATGACCTGGACACGGAAGCACCTCCTTGGCCTCGAGGGGATTGGATATGACGAAGTAGTCACGATCCTCGACACAACATCAAGGTTCCGCGAGATCCTCGATCGATCGGTCAAGAAGGTTCCTACGTTGCGCGGTATCACGGTCGTCAATCTGTTTTTCGAAGCAAGTACGAGAACGCGCATGTCGTTCGAACTTGCCGAGAAGAGGCTCTCGGCTGACGTGCTGAATTTCTCTGCCTCATCATCAAGTCTCAAGAAGGGCGAGACACTCAGGGACACCGCGCGAAACATCGAAGCAATGAAGGTCGACATCGTCGTGATGCGCCACCCCTCGCCCGGAGCTCCGCACTTCCTCACTGATCACATCGACGGATCCATCATCAACGCGGGCGACGGACCGCACGAACATCCGACTCAGGCTCTTCTGGACCTCTTCACTATGCGGGAGCACGTCGCAGACCTCAGGGGCAAACGTGTCACGATTGTGGGCGACATACTTCATTCACGCGTTGCACGCTCCGACATATGGGGACTCAAGGCGCTCGGCGCGGATGTCACACTCTGCGGACCGAACACGTTCATGCCGGCCGAGGTGGAGCAACTAGGCGTCACGGTCTCACACGACATCAGAGACGCGACAGTGGAGGCCGACATCGTGAACATCCTGAGGATTCAGAGAGAGAGACAGAGCGGGGGCTTTCTCCCAAGCCTCAGAGAGTACTCGGCGCTCTTCGGAATCAACGCCGCCCGACTCCGGGAGATGAAACCTGATGTCCTCATAATGCATCCGGGCCCCATCAACAGAGGGGTCGAAATAGCACCAGATGTGGCAGACGGTGACCGTTCTGTTATTCTGGAACAGGTCACGAACGGAGTTGCAGTGCGCATGGCAATACTCTACCTGCTCTCGATGGTTCGGGCTTCGAAGCAGGTGGAAGAACCGGACATCCTCGCGGAGGTGGGCGCATGAGTAAGATACTGCTGAGAGGTATGCGTCTGATCGATCCTGCCACGGCCACCGACGAGCGAATCGATCTTCTCATCGCAGATGGTGTAGTCGCCTCACGGGGCGTGGGTATCGCAGTGGATGAGGAGACACGGATCGTGGAAATCCCGGAGGGCGTGGTCGCACCCGGACTCGTTGACATGCACGTTCACCTGAGAGAGCCGGGTGGAGAACAAGAGGAGACCGTGGAGAGCGGGACCCGTGCGGCCGTCCACGGTGGAATAACCACGCTTGCAGCAATGCCGAACACCGAACCCACCATCGACACTCCAGCGTGGGTCGAGTACGTCCGCTCCCGCGGCAAACTCACCAACGTTCACCCGATAGCGGCGATCACAGTAGGCAGAGAGGGCAAAACACTCGCGCCACTGGCTGAGCTGGCCGAGGCCGGCGCCGTCGCCTTCTCAGACGACGGCAGATCCGTAGCTGACGCTAATGTCATGAGAAGAGCTCTGCAGTACGCTACTATGATTGGACGAGTGATCATCGCGCACTGCGAGGATCAGGCCCTCGTCGGATCGGGAACAGTGAACGAAGGCCTCGCATCGACACGGTCCGGTCTGTCACCGATCCCAGCCGTAGCCGAGGAAACCATCGTCGCGCGCGACATCCTGCTCGCGAAATCCGCCGGCGCCAGACTCCACATTGCACACGTCTCAACGCGAGGCTCTGTCGAGCTCGTGCGGCGCGCGAAGGCGGACGGCATAACCGTGACCTGCGAGACCTGCCCTCACTACTTCTGCCTGACCGATGATGACGTCAGAAGCTATGACACGAGTACGCGCGTCAATCCACCTCTACGCTCAGCGGATGATGTGGAGGCGATCAGGGAAGGGCTCCGGGACGGAACGATCGACGCCGTAGCGAGCGACCACGCCCCACACTCTCTGGAAGAGAAGCAAGTGGAATTTGACGCGGCCCCCCCCGGCATGGTAGGTATGGAGACGCTACTTCCTCTGACCATCACCCACATGGTCGACACCGGCATCCTCTCCCTCGGGAAAGCCATTGCGCTCATGACAATCGAACCGGCGCGCGCGCTCGGAATTGCGGCGGGAACGCTGGAGACAGGGGCAGCTGCGGATGTCGTGGTCTTCGACCCTGACGGCAAGGTCGAAGTTACCGCCGACTGGTTCCGTTCGCTGTCGAAAAACTCACCGTTTATAGGAAGCACTCTCTCCGGGCGCGTTCTCATGACCATCCACAATGGAGAGGTAGTGTTCGAGGAGGATCTTGGAACCGCGCACGGCAGTAGCGAGAATCACGGCAAGCGAGCGGCCGAGTCAAACGAGCTTGTTGTTGGCGTGTAGCGTCGGCGACGATCTCGATCCACCGGAACCAGGCCAGTTCGTCCATCTCGACGCCTTGGCCGGTCTCGCGCTCAGGCGACCCTTCTCCGTTGCCGGAATACCGGCGACCGGTCTGCTCGAACTCCTCATAGAACTGGTCGGAGAGGGAACACAAGCACTGTCCGCTCTTCCGATCGGGACAACGGTCTCGATCCTGGGACCACTCGGACGAGGCTTCACGATGCCGCCTTCGGGCGCACCGGCCGTGATCGTGGCTGGCGGGGCAGGCGTTGCGGGAGTGCGGCTCCTGGCACAACGGCTGGCGCAACGACCGGAACCTCTCACAATGCTGGTTGGCGCGAGAGACCGCGACCATCTTCTTCACAGGCTGCTTCCGGAAGCGACTCCGGATGGACGGTTGAAACAGCAGGTCGCAACCGACGATGGCAGCGCCGGGCTCCCAGGAACCGTCTGTGAGCTTCTGGTACGTGAGCTTGGAAACACTCCGGATGAAGCTGTTGTCTACTGTTGCGGACCCAGAGCGATGACTGAAGCTGCAGGGGTGCTGGCTCTCGAGCGCGGCCTTCACTGCGAGGTATCGCTCGAGGAAATCATGGCCTGCGGAACGGGAGCCTGCCGGGGATGCGTTGTGAAAACACGGGATGGTTACAAAACCGTCTGTTCTGATGGCCCGGTCTTTGACGCGAGTACGCTGGTGCTCGAGGGTGTCGCCTGTGCCTGACCTGACCACGAAGATAGGCAAGCTGACTCTCCGGAACCCCGTCATCCTCGCTTCCGGAACGGTTGGGTACGGAACCGAGTACGGTCGCCTCATTGATCTCTCGCTGGTCGGTGCGATCGTCACAAAAACCATCACGCTTGATCCTCGCGAGGGCAACCGCCCCCCGCGGCTGAGAGAAACGCCGGGCGGACTCCTGAACTCCATAGGACTCGAAAACGTGGGACTCAAGAGATTTCTCAAGGAAAAGCTTCCCGGCACGGCCCAACTGCAGACGGAACTCATTGCAAGCATCGCTGGTTCCGACGCCGGAGAGTTCGCCGATCTCGCATCTGCAGTAGGAGAGAGAGATGAAGTGTCCGCCGTTGAACTCAACATCTCGTGTCCGAACATCAAGCGCGCGAGGCGTCCCCTCTGGGCCGACCCTGATGCGGTGGGCAAGGTAGTGCGGGCGGCGAGAGCCGCGACGCAGTCGACTCTGATCGTGAAGCTCTCACCAAACGTAGCAGACGCACTGTCGGTGGCGGAAGCGGCCGAGCAGGCAGGCGCTGATGCGCTCGTGGTCGCAAACACGCTGACGGGCATGCGGGTCGACCTCAACAGCAAGACTCCGGCCCTCGGCAACATCTTCGGAGGACTGTCCGGGAAGGCGCTCCTGCCGGTCAACCTTGCTCTGACATGGAAGATAGCCGGAGCCGTACGATTGCCCCTGATCGGTTCGGGAGGCATAGCCACGGCGGACGACGCGCTTGAATACATCCTTGCGGGAGCTTCAGCGTTCCAGGTAGGAACCGCCCTCTTCAAGGACCCGGGAGTCCCAGCTCTGATCGTGAACGGAATCGAGAGACGGATGGAACAGGAGGGATGGAAAGAGATGGCCGCGTATGTAGGCGCGGCAAGAAAGGAGAGGGAAACATGTCTGACAAACGAAGCAGATTGATAATAGCCCTCGATCTGCCGACTCGCGAGGAAGCGCTTGACCTCGCGCACAGAACGGCGGACTACGCCTCGCACTTCAAGGTCGGCAGCCGGCTTTTCACCGCGGAAGGACCTGAGCTGGTGAGAGAGCTGAAGAAGTCAGGGTACGGTGTCTTCCTTGATCTCAAGTTTCACGATATCCCTAACACAGTCGCCGAGGCAGCGGCCGCAGCTACGTCGCTGGGCGTCGACATGTTTGATGTCCACGCCTCCGGCGGGACAGCGATGATGCGAGCGGCAGTGACAGCCACGCGGAAAGAGGCCGATCGAATCGGCATCGACCCACCGAAGATTCTGGCTATCACGGTCCTTACAAGCATGTCATCGACAGTGGACGAGGTTCTGGCGCTGGCCGAGCGCGCAAAGGGCGCAGGGCTCGATGGAATCGTTTCCTCAGCTTGGGAAGCAAGAGCCGTCCGGGATCGTCTGGGTCCCGATTTCCTCATCGTCACTCCGGGCATCAGACCTTCCTGGGCAGCCAAACAGGATCAGCGCCGTGTCGCGACACCGCTCCAGGCATTCGAGAACGGCGCCGACTACATCGTGATCGGCCGTCCCATCAGGGACTCGAGCAAGCGACCGAGCGAAGCGGCTCGAATGATCCTTGAGGACATGAACCCCGTCGAGGTGAGAGAGTGACAACTGCCACAGTAGACAGAGTGCTTGCACTCATGATCGAGACGAAGGCGCTTCTCGTCGGCCATTTCAGGCTTACGTCTGGACGCCACAGCGGAGAGTACTTCCAGTGCGCCCGCATCCTTGAGCGGCCCGAAGCGGCTGAGGAGCTGGGGCGTTTACTGGCCGACCGTTTCCGCGATGATGCCATCGATGTGGTCGTGGCACCGGCGCTTGGAGGTATCATCATAGGATACGAGGTCGCCCGGGCGCTCGGAGTAAGGTCTATCTTCGCCGAGCGTGAGAACGGCGTAATGAGTATGAGAAGAGGGTTCTCTATCACGCCCGCCGAGCGGGTGCTCGTGGTTGAGGACGTTGTCACAACGGGAGGCTCCGTCAAGGAGGTAGCGAAGCTGGTCAGGGATGCGGGAGGTGAAATCGTGGGGTTCGGATTCCTGATCGACCGCAGCCTCGATCCACCAAGCCTTGGTGAGGAATCCGAATCGCTCCTCAAGCGCCGTATCGACAGCTACGAACCGGATCACTGCCCGCTCTGCCTTGAGGGCATCCCGTTAGCAAAACCGGGAAGCAGACCCGATGGAGGTACGTGATAGCAATAGGATATCGTTCCTGAAGAGATAGTCGCACAGGGTTCCAGAGGAGGACTCGATGGGTTTCTACATCGGACGGGGCAGAAAGGCACGTCAGGCTTTCGGCTTCGATGAGGTTGCCATCGTCCCGGGGCGGGTCACTATCAACCCCGAGGAGACGGATGCAACCTGGCGACTCCGCGACATGGAGTTCACTGTACCGATCCTGGCTGCTGCAATGGATGGTGTAGTGGACACAGCGATGGCCGTGGAGATGTCAAAACTGGGAGGGATCGGGGTTCTCAACCTCGAGGGTGTCCAGACGCGGTATGAGGATCCGGAAGAGATCTTGGGCAGGATAGCCGGCGCCACGCCTGAAGAGGTCACCCGCCATGTCCAGGAACTCTACAAACCAGATATCAAGGAAGAGCTGGTCGGGAGATGCGTGGAGACGATCAAATCACGGGGAGCCACCGCAGCCGTTTCGGCAACCCCCGGACGCGCCGAACGACTCGGAAGGTTGGCCGAGGAAGCAGGAGCGGACATCTTCGTGCTTCAGACGACTGTTGCCGCAATCGATCATGTGTCTACCACCTATCCAACGCTTGACCTCCAGACATTCATAGACTCAATGTCGATACCCGTCATCGTCGGCAATTGTGTCACCTACGACGTCGCACTTGACCTGATGGAGGCCGGAGCCGAAGCGGTGCTTGTCGGCGTCGGACCGGGAGCCGCCTGCACGACAAGAGGAGTGCTCGGATTGGGCGTCCCACAGGTAACGGCTACCGTCGATGCCGCTGCTGCGCGCGACTTCCACCAGAAAAGAACGGGCGTGTACGTCCCCGTCATCACCGATGGGGGAATGGACACCGGTGGCGATGTCTGCAAGGCATTCGTCTCAGGAGCCGATGCGGTCATGATAGGCTCTGCAATGGCAAGGGCGAAGGAAGCTCCGGGACGAGGGTATCACTGGGGAATGTCGACACCGCACGGGGACCTTCCCAGAGGTGCCCGAGTCAAGACGGGAACGAGCGGTACACTCAAGGAGATCCTACTGGGACCCGCGCGGACCGACGACGGTACGCAGAACTTCCTTGGGGCCATCAAGACATGCATGGGTTCCGTCGGCGCCAAGAACATCTTTGAGATGCAACACGCCGAGCTGATCATAGCCCCTTCTATCCGATCTGAAGGCAAGCTCATGCAGCGCGCGCAGGGTGTGGGGATGTGGAGATAGCTGGGCCGGTTCGAAAGTGGAGGGCGGACCATGGCTTTAGGGACACCTATGCCTGTGAAAAACAGGGGACACGAGTCGAAAGAGAATAGTCACACACGCGTCGCCATTCTGGACTTCGGCTCGCAGTATACGCATCTCATCGCGCGCCGGATAAGGGAACTCGGCGTCTTCTCCGAAGTCCTGAGATACGACACCCCTCTGGCTGAAATAGCCGTGAACACCAGGGCCATTGTACTCTCAGGCGGACCGTCAAGCATCTACGCCGATGACGCGCCAAAACCCGATCCCGGCATCTTCCAGCTGGGCATCCCGGTGCTGGGCATCTGCTACGGCATGCAGGCGACGGCCCAGGCGCTCGGAGGAGGTGTTTCCAGGAGCAACACGCATGAATACGGTCCCATGGGTTTCGCTCCGCGCTCCGGTCACCCGCTCTTCGACGGACTGAACGATAACCTGCAGGTCTGGATGAGCCACGGAGACGAGGTCGCATCGCCTCCACCCGGGTTCGGAGTCATCGGCAGAAGCTCAGACGGCAAGATAGCTGCGATAGGCAATGACGAGCTATGCATCTACGGTCTCCAGTTTCACCCTGAGGTCATACACACTGAGGGCGGTGGTCAACTCCTCGAGAACTTCGTCAGGCGGCTCAGCAAGATAGAGGGTAGCTGGACACCAAGATCGTTCGTCGATGAAGCAATCGAGGGTATCCGGAATCGCGTCGGCGATTCCCGCGTCATCTGTGCCCTCTCGGGCGGGGTCGACTCATCTGTGATGGCAGTGCTCATCCACAAGGCCATCGGTGACAGACTCATCCCGGTCTTCGTGGACAACGGGGTGCTCAGGAAGGGCGAGGAACTCGACGTCATAGACAGGCTCAGGGAAAGGCTCGGCATCACCATCAGCGTCGTGGATGCGGCCGACCGTTTCCTCACAGCGCTGTCCGGAGTGATCGACCCGGAGCGCAAACGTAAGGTCATCGGCCACGAGTTCATACGGGTGTTCGAGGAAGAAGCTCGTCGTGAGGGAGATATCCGTTTCCTCGCGCAGGGCACGCTCTACCCGGACGTCATTGAGAGCGTTTCTGTGAAGGGTCCGTCGGCCACGATAAAGAGCCACCACAATGTGGGTGGCCTCCCCGAGCGCATGGATCTCGACCTGCTCGAACCGTTGAGAATGCTCTTCAAGGATGAGGTTCGGAAGGTGGGCGC
This sequence comes from Candidatus Eiseniibacteriota bacterium, assembly GCA_030600655.1. GTDB lineage: Bacteria > Joyebacterota > Joyebacteria > Joyebacterales > Joyebacteraceae > Joyebacterum. The sequence goes on along the minus strand of JAUVLP010000003.1, from coordinate 45,566 downwards.
TGAACTTGGAATCGACGCTGACATCCTAGGCAGGCACCCGTTCCCCGGACCCGGGCTGGCTATCCGCATCCTCGGAGAAGTAACGAAGGAGAGGGTAGCCGTGCTGCAGGAAGCCGACGCCATCGCACTCGAGGAAATACGGCGGGGCGGTCTGTATGATGACATATGGCAGGCCTTTGTCGTGCTCCTGCCTGTGAAGACGGTCGGCGTGATGGGGGACGAACGAACCTACGAGCATGTCGTCGCAGTGAGGGCCGTGCATTCGCTGGACGGGATGACGGCTCACTGGTTCCCGATGCCCTTTGACGTTCTTGAACGGATATCTGCACGGATCATCAACGAGGTGCGCGGCGTCAATCGTGTCTGCTACGACATAAGTTCGAAGCCACCGTCCACGATCGAGTGGGAATGAGGAGTTCGGAAACGTGATCGACAGATACACATACCCGGAGATGGCGGATGTGTGGAGCGACGAAACCAGGCTCGCGCTCTGGGTAAAGATCGAAATCGAGGCAGTGCGAGCATGGGTCGAACTCGGTCGTGTTCCCGAAAGCGCTCTGGCCGTGATCGAGGCCGAGGCCGCTGTAGACACGGAGCGCATGAAGGAGATTGAGGAAGCAACACACCATGACGTGATCGCTTTCCTCACAACGCTCGGAGAGAACATCGGACCGGAGGCACGTTACGTCCATCTGGGGATGACCTCCTCCGACATCCTCGACACCGCGACGGGAGTGCAGATCGCGCGGGCGGGGCATCTGCTCCTCGATGAACTCGACAAGCTCACGGATTGTGTCCGGATCCTGGCCCTCGAGCACGAGGAGACCCCGATCTTCGGCCGGACACACGGCGTGCACGCGGAACCGATGAGCCTTGGTCTCAAGTTCGCTTACTGGTGGGACGAACTGGGGCGCGCGGGCGACATGCTCGCCGTCGCCGTGGGCGCCGCTGCGGTGGGAAAAGTATCCGGGGCGGTCGGCACCTATGCCAACCTCGACCCGCTTGTCGAAGAACGCGTATGCAAAGCCCTTGAGATCCATCCGGCCCAGATCTCAAACCAGATAGTCTCGCGCGACAGGCATGCGCGGTATCTGTCGGCCCTCGCCGTGCTCGGAAGCGTGATCGCTCGACAGGCTCTGGAGATCCGCCTCCTCGCACGCACCGAGACCGCTGAGATACTCGAGGGATTCGGCAAGAAACAGAAGGGGTCGTCCGCAATGCCGCACAAGCGGAACCCAATCAAGTGTGAGCAGATGTGCGGGCTCGCGCGCCTCTTGAGAGCAAACGCTGCGGCAGGCATGGAGAATATCGAGCTGTGGCATGAGCGCGATATCTCGCACTCCTCGGTGGAGCGGATCATTCTGCCGGACAGCTCGATCATCGCTCACTACATGGTGAAACGGTTCGCCGGCGTGGTCGGCGGACTTGATATCAGACCGGATGCAATGCGCAAGAACCTTGAGTCATCACGGGGGCTCTTCGCATCGGGAACGGTCCTGACGCTCCTGGTGGAGGCCGGCCTGTCCCGCGACGATGCCTACGAGATCGTTCAATCCGCGGCCATGCGTGCCAGGACCGAGGGCTCACCTCCATTCCGAGATGAGATCGCGAAAAGCAGACGTGTGCGGGAACTCCTGAGTGTTGAGGCGCTGGAGGATGCATTCAGCCTCGATCGCCATCTGAAGGGTACGAGAGCAGTGTTCGAACGATTGGGATTCTTCAGTGAACCAACCGAATGCGGGGAGTGCTAGCGAAAGATCCGGCAACCTGGCAGGATCAAAGGAGAGAGCGCATGCAGAAGACAAAGCAGCTGTATGAGGGCAAGGCGAAGATCCTGTGGGAGACGGATTCTCCCGGGCGCATGATCCAGGAATTCAAGGACGATGCCACAGCCTTCAATGGCGTCAAGCACGAGATCATCAGCGGGAAGGGCGTGCTGAACAATCGGATCTCGTCCCATTTCTTCACGCTTTTGAATGAGGCCGGGGTTACGACCCACTTCGTCGAGAAGATCAGCGAGAAGGAGATGGTTGTCGATCGTCTGGATATGCTGCCGATCGAGGTCGTCGTGAGAAACATCGCCGCAGGTTCTATGGTGAAACGCCTCGGCATCGAAACAGGGCGCGTGTTCGATCCACCGATCGTCGAGTACTATCTCAAGGACGACGACCTCAACGATCCGATCCTCTCGGAAGAGCACGTCACGGCGCTGGGTCTGACGACGCACGAGTTTCTAGCCGAGATGAAGACGGCGGCGCTCAAAGTGAACAGTATTCTGACCGGCTTTCTCAAGAAGCGTGGAATCCGTCTCGTCGACTTCAAGCTCGAATTCGGACTCAAGGACGGACGCCTGGTACTTGGAGATGAGATCTCTCCAGACACCTGCAGATTCCACGATGCAGCGAGTGGTCGCATCATGGACAAGGACCGGTTCCGCCAGGATCTTGGCGGATTCATAGAGGCATACAACGAGGTTCTCGATCGGGTCTCTTCCTGAGGTAGGAAACGTGTTTCATGACGAGTGCGGCATATTCGGTGTGTCCGGCAATGTCGATGCTGCAAGGCTGACATACCTGGGTCTCTACTCTCTTCAACACAGGGGACAGGAGAGCGCGGGGATCGTCACATGGGACGGCGAGACGGCATTCCAGCATCGCGCTATGGGACTGGTGAGCACTGTTTTCACGGAGGAAGTGCTGGACAGACTGCCTGGCAACGTGGCTATCGGCCACGTGCGATACTCTACGACCGGGCAGAGTCAGCTTGTCAACGCCCAGCCTCTCCTGGTTCGGTTTCAAGGGGGACCGCTCGCAGCGGCACACAACGGCAATCTGGTTGACGCCTCAAATCTGAGGGCCAAGCTTGAAGCCGGCGGTTCCATATTCAGGACGACAACGGACACAGAGACGATTCTGCATCTCATTGCCAACGCCTACTCACGGCGCGGTCGGAGAACGACTGCGGACATCACTGAAGTGCTCACTGAAGCACTGGCTGGAGTAAGAGGCGCCTACTCGATTCTATTCATGATCGATGGCTGTCTGGTGGCCGTCAGGGATCCACGGGGCTATCGTCCGCTCTGCTTCGGAAGACTGGACAGCGGGGGATGGGTGGTAGCATCTGAGAGCTGCGCGCTCGACATCGTCGGTGCTACCTACGAGCGCGAGATAGAACCGGGAGAGATTCTGGTCATTGGACCCGACGGCCCAAGATCATTCCGCCTCGATGGCGGGCAGGAAACCAAAAGCTTCTGCATCTTCGAGTACATCTACTTCTCGCGCCCCGACTCCATCATACGCGACGTTTCCGTCGACAGCGTGCGAATGGCATTGGGCCGCACGCTCGCCCGCGAGTGTCCGGCTGATGCGGACATCGTCATCTCCGTTCCCGACTCCAGCAACTCCGCCGCAATGGGGTTCTCCGACCAATCGGGGATTCCGCACGCGATCGGACTCATCAGAAATCACTACATCGGGAGGACGTTTATCCACCCGCGGCAATCGCTCCGCGACTTCCGTGTGCGCATCAAGTACAACCCGGTCAGTGACACGCTTGCCGGACAGCGCGTCGTGGTCGTCGATGATTCGATCGTCAGAGGTACGACGAGTCGCCAGCTGATGGGGATGCTCCGACGAGCGGGTGCCAAGGAGGTTCACCTCCGTGTGGCCTCACCTCCGATCCGCTTCCCATGCTTCTACGGCATTGACACGCCGACCAGGGAAGAGCTCATCGCTTCATCCAACTCCATTTCTGACATAGCAGCATTCATCGGAGTTGATTCACTGGGCTACCTGTCGCACGAGGGGCTTCTGGCATCAGTGCCACCCCCGATGGATACATACTGCGTCGCCTGCTTCGACGGAAGCTACCCTCACGAAGAGGCGCGCCTCGATAGCGACAGGACTGAGACGTTCCAGATCGAAGATGCCAAGCCTACCGGGAGAGAAACAGGATGAGCATTGCAAGAGCACTGATCAGCGTCTCCGACAAGCAGGGGATTATCGAGTTCGCCGGCGAGCTCGCGGGACTTGGAATCGAGATCATATCGACCGGAGGCACCGCGAGACGTCTCAGATCCGCAGGCGTTGAGTGCCGCGAGGTGGCAGAGGTGACCGGCGCACCGGAAATACTCGACGGCAGGGTCAAGACCCTCCATCCCAGAATCCACGGTGCCATTCTGTCTCAGCCTCAGAAGGAAAGCCACGTGGCGACACTCGAGATGGAGGGAATCGACCGGATCGATATGGTCGTCGTGAACCTCTACCCGTTCGAGAAAGTGACGGCCGCCAACGGCACAACGTTGGACGAGGCGCTTGAGGAGATCGACATTGGTGGCGTCACGCTTCTGAGGGCCGCGGCAAAGAACTACGAGAACGTTGTCGTCGTGAGTTCCCCCGATCAGTACGCCTCAATACTGGAGACCCTGAAGGGAAACGACGGAGAGATTCAATCCGAAGCACGTCGCCAGCTTGCTGTCGATGCTTTCGCGAGGACGCGCGATTACGACCGAGCCATTCACAAGTACATAGCGTCCAACGGGGAGAATGACTCGGCTCTGCCGTGTTTCCTCATCCTGGAGTACGAAAAAGTACAGGATCTTAGATACGGCGAGAACCCGCACCAGAGCGCGGCCTTCTATCGCTCGCGCTTGAGAAGTCCGTCTCCGGGCATCCCGAACGCGGAGCAGCTCTCGGGGAAGGAGCTCTCCTACAACAACATCATGGACCTGGACGCTGCGCTCGCCGTGGTCAGGGAGTTCGACGAACCCGCCGCGGCAGTTATGAAACACGCCACACCTTGCGGTGTAGCCACGGCTGCCACTCTTGACAGAGCCTATGAGAGGGCTCTCGCCTGTGATCCGATGTCGGCATTCGGAAGTGTCATTGCATTCAACAGAAGCGTCGATATGGCAACTGCGAAGCTCGTGCACGAAACCCGCTTCGTCGAAGCCGTGATCGCACCCGACTACTACAGGAATGCTCTCGAACTCATGAGGGGAAAGAAGAACCGGAGGATCGTTAGGGCGCCGTTCCCAGACGTCACCGAGTATCACTTGAGACCGGAGCGACACCTCAGATCTCTGGGAGCCGGAGGCCTTCTGGTCCAGGACCTGGACATCAACATCTTCGAAAAATCCGACCTCTGCACAGTCACCGAGCGGGAACCGACACCGGAGGAACTGCACTCACTTCTCTTCGCATGGAGGGTCGTAAAGCACGTACGTTCGAATGCCATCGTTCTGGTGAGCGGAACCGAAACGGTCGGTATCGGCGCCGGCCAGATGAGCCGTGTCGATGCGAGCGTTCTGGCAGTGTGGAAGGGAGGCGACAGGGTGAAGGGAAGCGTAATGGCTTCCGATGCCTTCTTCCCGATGCGCGATGCCGTGGACGCCGCAGCTGAGGCTGGGGTGACTGCCATTATCCAGCCTGGCGGCTCCAAGGGCGATGAGGATGTCATAGAAGCCGCCAACGAGCGGCGGATTGCCATGATCATGACAAGACAGCGTCACTTCAAGCACTAGGACGCCCCGGGGACGCAGACTTCTGCAACCCGGTGGCACCTGAAAAACAAGGACCGTGGAATGGAAGCCAGAAAAGAACTCGTCGCGGTAATCATGGGAAGCGACTCCGACCTACCGACCATGCGGGAGAGCACGAAGCTTCTCGATAAATTGGCCATAGGGTACGTTGTGCGGATCTCCTCGGCTCACCGGGCTCCGAGGAAGACTGTAGACCTTGCCGAGTCGCTCGAGAAGAACGGGATCGAAGTGGTCATCGTGGGGGCAGGGCTTGCCGCGCATCTGCCCGGAGTCATCGCCAGTCTCACCGTGCTGCCGGTGATAGGCATCCCGATGGGAGGAGGCAACCTGGGCGGCCTTGATGCGCTCTACTCGATCGTGCAGATGCCTTCCGGGGTACCTGTGGCCACGATGTCGATCGGCAAGCACGGCGCCAAGAACGCGGCGATCATGGCCGCACAGATCCTCTCGCTCAAGCACCCGGAGATAGGCAAACGCTTGCGAAGCATGAAAAAGGACCTCGCACGATCGGTTGATGAGAAGGACAGAGAACTCGTGGCGGCCGAGAGAGCCGCACGCGACTCCTGCAAGACAACCGTGGAGAGTGGACGATGAGCAGCGTGGTAATCGTCGGAACACAGTGGGGCGACGAGGGCAAGGGAAAGATAGTGAATGCTCTGTCCTCGAAAGCAGATCTGGTTGTTCGTTTCCAAGGCGGAGCTAACGCCGGTCACACGGTCTCCGTTGAGGGGAGACCCATCGTCTTCCACCTGCTCCCATCGGGTATCAGCGTTCCCGGAGTCCGGAACATCATCGGCCCCGGAGTGGTCATCGATCCGATCGCCCTCGATGCAGAGATCGCCGGGGTAGCCGACAGAGGAATCGAGGTCGGAGAGAATCTTCTGGTCGATGTCGGCGCCCACATGGTGCTCCCGTACCACAAAGCAGTGGAGGCCGCAGAGGAGAAGGCCCGGGGCAATGCTGCGATAGGGACGACGCACAGAGGGATAGGGCCTGCGTATGCCGATCGGTGCGCGCGAGACGGTATCCCCATCGGAACCCTGGCTTCGTTTGATGCATTCCGATCCAGGTTTGAGGAGACCGTCGATCGCAAGAACGAGTGTCTGGTTCGGCTGTATGGGGAGGAACCGCTCGACGCCAGCGAGATGCTGGAGCAACTCCACCCTGTTGCGCAAAGACTCGCGCAGTACCTCTCGGACACACCGGAGACACTGCGGACTGCCATACGAGCCGGCCGGAACGTGCTCTTCGAGGGAGCCCAGGGCACGCTCCTGGATGTCGCGTTCGGAACCTATCCCTACGTCACATCGTCATACACCACGGCCGCCGGCGTCGCAATCGGAACCGGCGTTCCGCCATCCCTGATCGGAGAAGTCATAGGCATCACGAAGGCGTACACTACGAGAGTCGGCGCCGGACCGTTTCCCACGGAACTGACCGACAAGACCGCAGAGACGATCCAGGAGAGAGGAGCCGAACGGGGAGCGACGACAGGGCGAGCGAGACGTTGCGGCTGGCTTGACATTGTGGCGCTCAAATACTCCATAGCATTGAACGGTATCCGGCGCATCGTCGTAACCAAGCTCGACATTCTGGACAGTTTCGAGACGATCAAGGTCTGCGTGGCCTACGACATAGACGGCGTCAGAACGGACCGTTTCCCACGCACCGTTGATGAATTGAGACGGGCCCGTCCGATATACGAGGAGATCTCCGGCTGGATGAGCGAGACGGGAGAAGCCAGGCGGAAATCTGAGCTGCCGGCACCAGCGCTCGCATATCTTGAGCGAATCCGCGAGCTGGCAGATGTGGACATATGCTCTGTCTCGGTAGGCGCCAAGGGTGAAGCCGTCGTCGAGTTCACGAGCATCTTCCAGGAACACTGAACACTCTCACTCTGCGGACTCACTCTGCGGAGCCCGCATCGCAATTGCGTGCGAGTTCGTAAGATCGCGTGCGGCTCCACGCAGTCGCGCGCGATCTCATGTGGCTGTACGCAACCCTTTGCGCTTGACGAACCGGTGAATTCCGACTATTCTACCTTCCATGAAAAGCATCCAGGACAGACGTGATGGGCGAGATATAGCACTCGATAGAGTCGGCGTTACCGGACTCAAACGGCCTGCGCACGCGCCAGTGGCGGGCGGCGGAACGCAGCCGGTCGAGGGAAGCTTCGATCTCTTTGTTGCCCTGGGGCCAGTTGCCCGTGGCGTTCACATGAGCCGATTTGCTCGTATTCTCGCGGATTTCGCCGATCCGCTGACGCCCTCCGGCGTGAAGCGCCTTCTGGACACGGTCAGAAGCGAACTTGGATCCGAGAGCGCCTTTGTTGATATCGACTTCACCTTTTTCGTTGAGAAGACGGCGCCGGCCTCCGGTGCGAAGAGCCTCATGGCCTGCCCGGCGATGATCTCCGCATCACTCGATGGAGAATTCGATTTCGTTCTCACGGTTGAAGTGCCGGTCATGACGGTCTGCCCGTGTTCACAGGAGGCAACCGGTGGACCAGGGCACAGCCAGCGCGGATATGTGACAATCTCCGTACGCTTCGACGGTCACGTCGATATCGAGGAGCTCATCGAGATCGCCGAGTCGTCTGCCAGCGCTCCAGTCTATCCTCTGCTGACGGGCGATGACGAACGTGTCGTCATCGACACCGCCTTGGACAACCCCGTCTTCGTAGAGGATCTTGTCCGCGGTGTGGCCGAGCGCCTCGACTCCGATGTCCGAGTGCATTGGTACCACATCGAGGCAGAGAATTTCGAGAGTGTGAGCGATCACAATGTGTACGCCGCGATCGAGTTCAGCCGCTAGCGCTGTCCGGGTCACGGCTGCCACCCGATAACCGGAGCTACTCAGCGAATGGCAAGAGGGAAACCGGTGGCCGTGCTCGCGGTGCGCGCCTGGGGCACTGAGGGCCGCGAGCGCAGCGACATAACTGCCGTCGAACAGCTCAGAGATGCGGCGGCGGCTCTCACAGGATCGCATCCTCAGGCACTGGCAGGGCCATCGGAGCCGACTCCAGACGGGGCTCTGCTTCTGTCCTTGGCATCGCCCTCCGAAGCTCTCAATGTGATCCTCGCCATATCCGACCTGGCTCGTCCTCTGCGGACGACATTCGCAATAGCTTTGGCGCAAGAACCAGAGATGAGTGGCGCAGCCGCACTGAGCGCACTGGAAGCAACTGATCCGCGTGACGCACGCATTCTGGTGCACCGAGCGGGCAACGACTTCATCCTGGCATCCCTGATCGATCTTGTGCTTCTGGCATTCGATTCCATGACCAAACGGCAGAGGCAGATCATCGCCCTCGTTGAGGACTCCGATACGCAGCAGCAGGTCGCGGCTCACCTGAACATATCGCGTCAAGCAGTGAGCCAAAGCCTGGCTGCCGCTCACTGGCCGCACCTTCGACGAGCGTCCGCCGCCATAGCCGCAAGTCTGAATGAAGGGTCAGTCATTTCCAATTGACACAACAGTCAGAAGCCGCTGTGCTGCAACTTTCTCCGATCAGTGTAAGGAGAGAGGCATCACGGCCGCAAACGGGCCCCAGAGGGAGCTGCAGAGCCTCTGGAACGCCCTCAAGAGGGAGTTAGCTGAGTGAAAGGGACGAATTCCGGGCCCAAGGTACGGATGCATGCCCAGGCGGTCTTATCCTGTGCCGGGGTTGCCCTTGTGCTGCTGCTTCTAACTGCCGCACCCCTACAATGCGCGGCGGAGCCATCCAGTGGTGCGACTGCGGAAGGACTTGTCGTACGTGGAGTGCGCCTCTTCGAGGGTCACAAGATGCTGCGGGGACTGGCCGACCTCGAGACCGCGGTGGCGCTCGATCCGGATCTTTCCGAAGCGCGAGCGGCCCTCGCAGCAGCCCTTCTGCGAAGCGGCGAGTTCGAACGTGCGGCCCTCGGCTTCGAGTACGCGGTAGGAAAGGAACTCACATCGAGACTTGCATCGGGTCATGCCGGAGCGTCGGAAGTGAGCCCGGCTGTCGATCGCGAGGCGATCTATGGGCTTGCCATATGCCGCGCGCAGCTCGGACTCGATAGGGAAGCGGACAGACTCTACCGCATCTACGCAGATCTCGTCGGTGTGGCTGAGCCCACCGCAGCGAAGGTCTACTACCGTCTTGCCAGGATGTTCGAAGCTTCCCGCGTCCCCTGGGGAAACGCGGAGGCAGAGATGGCAAAGGCGCACGCTATTGACCCCGTGATCGAAACGAAAGACCTTCTAGTCGGTTTTCCCGATCTCGCATCGCTCCCTCGATTCGCGCCGTACACCTGGCCGATCGAGCTGTCACCGGATCCCCCGGACAGCATGCCGGAATTCGACCATCTCCCGGTCCTGCTCAGGTGGATCGAGCCTGATCGTCAGACCGATGCTGATTCTCTCGCTGCAACTGAGGCGACAATGCTGGATCTTCTCGTGGACCGCACCGGCCGCGTGAAGAACGTTCGCATCATTGAGAGCGCAGGCCCCGACTGCAGCGCCGACATATCAACGACCGTAGCAGCAATGCAGTGGCTCTTCGAACCGGCCGTGGCCGACGATGCTCCGACGCCGGCCTGGATAAGGTTCCATGTGATCCACCACCCAGACGCACTCGCGAGCACCGAGTCCCCCTGATCGACTTGAGATGCCCCTTGATCTTCACTGATGCGCGGACCGCCGCTTAGTCCAGCACGCCTCGGATTACCATTCCGGCGACAAAACCCGGGAACAAAACCGCCGTTGATGTCCTCCAATCGGTGCAGGGGAAAACCACCACTCAATGCATAAAGGAGGCACTGATGAGAAGGAGATGGCTGTCCGTAGCGACATTCGCTGCGCTCGTGAGTATCGGTGTGTTTGCGCTGTCCGGCTGCGGTGACACCACACTGACAGGTGCTCCGAGCGAAGTCGACGGGGAAGCTGAGCTTCGGGAGTTCACGGAAGACCACGGCTTCTTCGCTGAGACGGGCCCGTACGACGACGAGGCGTTGACTTCAGGAGACTCAGGCACAAGAGATCCTATCGATCCCTTGACCTTCTGGCGTGAGATCACTGAGAGACTCGTCGTCCACGAGTTCTTCTTCGATCCGGAAGAGGACACGTGTGACGTGACCATACACAGGGAGATCTGGGGCACGCTCAACATCTGTGACCAGAACATGGTCGAATACGAGAAGGCTATGCACCACCAGGGCATTCGCTACGCCATCTTCGAACACGACGATGACTGGGAGGAGTTCCACGGCGGCGACGAAGGAGATTACTACCACAGACGCGGTCCGTGGACGCTGACCGACGTCTCGGGCTTCGTGGCATACTCCGACACTCTCACAATGGAGATCGAGTGGATCCACGTCCAGAGTGCGAGCGTCGACACCATCATCACCGATCCGTCCGTACTGATGGCGGTACCGGATGAAATAATGTCGTTCGCGATAGGTGAGGAAGTAACGGTGACCGTTTCTGGTCCGCCGGAGGACGCGATACTGTTCCTCCACACACAACGCAACAGATCACCGCTTGCATATCAGGGCGACGGCACGTTCCAGGGTTCATGGACCGCGACCTACCAAGGTCCGCAGAGCGCAGCAGTACAGGCTCTCGCTCACGATTCGATCTATGACAGCAACTACCCCGGCGATTCACTCGTCTGGGGCATGCCCTATGAGGTCATTGACGAAGAGTAGATGTCCGGCCTCCGGGACCGGTGGCCCAAGCCCACCACGGGCCTCCGATTCACCCACGTGTCGCGTGGCCGCCGGTCCCATCCGACCTCTTATCGAAACGATGGCGGCGTCTCAAAGGAGGCGCCGTCATCGTTTCCTTCGATCTTGCCGAGCACGCGTCCCATGTGATAGTTTCTCGAGCAGATGCCCGCTGAGAACTCGCGAGGGAGGATGTGTTGGACACAACGGACAGACCGGATAACGCTATCGAGTTTAGAAGCTTGGCCAAGTCGTTCGGCGATATCGAGGCCGTCCGGAATCTGGACCTCAAGATACCGCGCGGGCAGATCTGTGGCTACCTGGGACCGAATGGAGCGGGGAAGACAACAACCGTTAAGATGGCTACCGGCATGATCGTGCCGACATCGGGTACTGCATTCATCAACGGGATCAACATTGTCGAGAGTCCACTCCAGGCGAAGTTAATGATTGGCGTGGTGCCAGAGACGGGCGCTCTCTATGAGAACTTGACACCGATCGAGTACCTATCGCTCGTGGGCAAGCTCTACCATCTGGAGCGTGACGCGGCGGTTGAGAAGGCGGAGGAGTTCCTGCGGCTCTTTGGAATCGCCGACTCATCGGAGCGCATGATGACGGGATTCTCGCGCGGAATGAAACAGAAGGTTCTCATCTCCGCAGCGCTCCTGCACAACCCAGACGTACTCTTCCTTGACGAGCCTCTGGCCGGCCTCGACGCCAACACGGCTCTGATCCTGAAGGAGCTTCTGAAGGAGCTGGCATCCCTGGGGAAGACCGTTTTCTACTGCTCTCACATACTTGAAGTCGTCGAAAAGGTCTGCGACAGGGTGGTGATACTGAACAGGGGAGAGGTAGTCGCCGACGGCGACACCGAGAAACTGAAGGAGATGACACACAGGACATCCCTCGAGGACGCTTTCACGGAGTTGACATCCGAGGAGGATCTGAGCACGACCGTGAGGGCATTCTCCCGCAGCATCACGGGCAAGGCACGTGGGGCAAGCAATGAGCAGTAGGCGGCCGCGCAACGATCGGCTCCGTCACGGGAATCGGAACAGCGAGGAAGCCGCCGACTGGGGTCAGATCCGAGCACTCTTCGCTGCCGGACTCCATCTGGATCTCCGATCGGCCCGCGCCAGACAGCGGAACCGCCTGAAAGTTCCACCCATGATCTCCATGCTCGCCACCTATGCGATCATCGGAAGTATCCTGGCCCTCTCTCTCGTGAGAACCAGCGATCCATTCACCTTCACTCTCCTCACGTTCAGCGCGGCGATGTTCATGACCGCGATCACGGTCATCATGGAATACAGCTCAGTCGTGGTCAGCCCGAACGACTACGACATCCTCGCGCACAGACCGATCTCATCGCGAACCTACTATTTCGCCAAGGTGGCGAATCTCTTCTTCTACGTCGCCTGCACAGCAACGGCGCTCAATCTGCCCGCCGCCATCGTTGTCGGATTCCGGTTCGATGGGGGAGCGGCCGTAGGATTCCTGTACATGATCATGGCGCTTCTCGCGTGTTTCGCGGCGGCCGCCCTGGTCATTCTCCTCTACTCGACAGCGCTCAAGCTCTTCGAGTACCAGCGATTCAACAGGGCCATCACTTATGTGCATTCGCTCGCGACGGTTGCACTGACTTTCGGATACGTGCTTCTTCCTCGGATGCTCATAAGAGAGAACGTCACCGTTGCGATCGAGAAAGGACGGTGGATCTGGTTCGCACCTCCGGCATGGTATGCGGGAGGTGTTGAGCTTTCCGTTGGATTGGGCGATTCGAGAAATCTCATCCTTGCACTTATGGCCATTGTGTCGGCGATACTGGTGATCCATGCGGCTCTTACGATGATCTCTCTCGAATACTCGAGAAGCATCGCAGAACTCGCCGAATCGTCCACCGAGGAGACCATCAGGAAGGATCGCAGGACACTCAGGACGCGGTTCGCGACGCTCGGCATCATGTTCTGCAGAAACGATGAGGAGAGAGCCGGTTTCCAATTGATGCAGATCTACATGAGGAGAAGCCGAAAGCTCCGTCTGAGAATCTATCCCGCATTCGGACTGCCGCTGGCCGTCTATCTGTTCGGTCTCGTCTCAGGTGGCCTGAACGACCCGCTCGCGCCCCGGCCTGTGGAAAGCACGTTTCCGGTCATGGAGCTTCTCGGCTTCTACTGCGTCTTCATCACACTGTTCTTCGCTTCGGCGATAACACAGTCGGATCAGTGGAAGGCGAGCTGGGTCTTCTTCGCCGCGCCGCTGGAGAACCGAGTCGGTCTCCTGGTCGGAGCCAGAAAACTTGTGATCTGGAGATACATGATCCCGTTCTTCTGCGTCCTCCTGGTACTCATGGGCTTGGTCATGCCGCCTCAAAGCGCCCTGCTCTATCTCTTCATCACCTTCATTCTCTCACTAATGGCCTTCGCCCTTCTGTCGATGGCATCGCCTTTCATGCCTCTTTCGCAATCGATCGAGAAGACCCGACAGGCGCGACAGATGGGACTTATCATGCTGCTGGGGGTTGCCATGGTGTTCCTGGTGGCCATCACGGAGACGCTGAGAGAGTCACGCCTGGCCGGCGCCGGCGCTGTGGTGCTGCTTCTCACCCTGGCCTGTCTGTCCGAGATCGCTCTCAGAAAAAGACTGGCTTCAAGGCTTGCGCGCGAAGAATTTGTCGGCTAGATTTGGAATCACGTTGCGTAGCACAGTCCGCTTCAGATATGATGCGCGTTGCCGTTCGAGTCCCTACGAGACCGGTTCGAACCGGCAACACCAGCATCGCAGATCAGGAGACACGAATGGCAGATCAGGCTATCACCAAAGAGATGCCGATTGGTACCGTTGTGCAGGAGCACCCGGAGACGGTGCCGGTCTTCTTGCAGCACGGACTTCATTGCATAGGATGCCACGTCGCAGCCTTTGAGTCGGTGGCGGAGGGAGCGGCTGCACACGGCATTGATCTGGATGCGCTCATGAACGATCTGAACGAGGCAGTCACTCAAGTAGCGACAGAGAAGGGCGACTGATACTGACTCGAATCGCCCAGTAAATAGACAAGCTGAACCGGTGGTGTCACGCAGGTACCAGCCAGGCGGCGGCCGATGAGACGTGGCGCGGACCGGAAGAGCGGGAGCTGCGCACAGAATCAGAGAGAGGTTCGGATGAAGCTGGAGGAACTGACCAATTGGCTCGGTAGCAGTGAGAATTGGGATTACCAGCTCGATGACGAGGGTGTTCTCATCAAGAACACCAGATTCGAGACACTGACACACTGCACGCTCAACGCCGTTGAGAACAATACGCTCGAGACGATCACGGGCGCCTGTGCACAGGGCCGGGACGTCGACCACATCACGCGCGTGACCGGATACTTCTCGCGCACAAGCGGCTGGAACAAGGGCAAGACGGGGGAGCTCAAGGACCGGCACAGGACCGTGGTGTAGAAGTCCTGCCGCGATATTCATATGGTGAATATAGTTCATTCCGAACCCGGAAGGCACCGTGCTTTCCGGGTTCGAGTTTTTCCGAGGTCTCGGGCCCATACATGTGACATATGTCCGATCCAGGGCGTTTCAGAGCTCCCCGGAGCCACTCCTGTGCAATCCTCGTGGCGCACCAGCCGGGCCCAGCTGACTCTTGACTGAATTCAGGCTTCATGATATAATATGTGTGTGTTCGGGTAAGGATATGTTGGGCAGAACGTACCTTTCTGACGTGATTTTCTGACGTGATAGTGTCGTGGGTCATCAATGGGTGACACAACAACATCGGCGGCGGGGATGATCCCAGAGCCGGTGAGACAAATGCACAAGGAGGTGGAGCGGGAACGCTTTCGCTTGTGGTGAGTGTACTGCCGCGTGATTCGGAGTGCTGCATCAACGAGTCGGATAGACAAGGGTCGCGCGTTCACGAGACGAAGTGTTGTTTTCACCAACGGAGGCCGCGAAACGGCCCCGTACAGATGGAGGGCACAATGAAGAAGCTGCTCATTCTCGCTATCGTCGTTCTGTTCGCGACGCCGGCACTTGCCGTTCAGACGCTGAACTACAGCTGGGAAGACGGCGGCACGATCCTCGGTTCCTACGGCAACCTCGTTGGCGCGACGAACGTTTCAGGCGCGCAGACCGGCTCGCAGGGTTCGACGCTTCCGGACTACACGTGCCCGGGCGCCGTCGACGGCAATTTCTACCTTCACGTTGCTGAGGATCCGCACAGCTCCACGCCGCAGGCTTTCCTGGCATGGATCACCAACCTGAACGACGGCGACGTTATCGACGTCATGTTCTACGGCTACGACATCACGTCGGGCTCGAGCCCCTCGTGGCGTATCTGGGGTCATTACTCTGACTCGATCGACATTGCCACGTATCTCGGCTCGGCCGGGGGCAACTCCGAGTACACGGCAGGCACGGGCTGGGATCTAGTCAGCCACACCTGGACGTTCGCAGGTGGAAACGGCAACGCTCTGGTAGTCGAGGGACGTCTCTACAGCACGCCCTCGACGATGGATCCCGACCACACCGACTACTGGTGTGACGACATCACGGTGACGGCTCCTGACCACGCCGTGATTCACTTCCCGGAGGGCAGCAGCCCGGTCGAGGTTGAGAGCTGGACGAACATCAAGGCTCTGTACAGGTAGAACGACGAGCAAACGCTTTCCTCGGCCGCGCAGGAAGGGAAAGCGCGAAGTACGGTGGGAGAGGGGCTTTCGCGAAAGCGAAGGCCCCTCTTTCCGTATGCCTGCATATGTACCCCGGCCCAGCCGCCTGCCTCACCCGGCTGGGTGGGTCACGATGTCCCATGCGCTCCCTTCCCAAAATCCGGTTTGACTTGAATGCGCCCCCTCATCCTGCTATGCTTTGGGATTGAACATAGCGTGTCGTCTCCGGCAGCCTGTCAATGCGCAGTCCGGGCAGAGACGAGGCTGGTGCGGCCAAACTGATCAATCAACGACTTTCGGAGGATCCTTTGGGAAAGAGAACACGGATAACCAAGCAGCAGCTCAAGCACGATGTGCTCCTCGAGACAACGGCGAAGGGCACCAAGTTCATTGAGGAACACCTGAACAAGGTTCTGATCGGTCTCGCTGCCGTCATAGTTATCATAGCCGTTGTTGCTATGGTCACGCGCTCACGGCGAGCGACAGAGATAGCCGCCGCTGCCGCGCTGGCCGAGGCATCACAGGCCCTCAACTCCGGCCTTATCACCCAGGCCCAGACCCAGTACGAGAGCCTCATCGACCTCTACCCGGGCACCAGAGGCGCCAGCGCCGCCACCTGTTACCTCGGCTCCCTGGCCTTCACCCAGCAGGACTACACCAAGGCCCTGGCGCATTTTGACACCTATCTCGACCGCCACCGAGGCGATCGCACGCTTGATCGTCTCGCCCTCGAAGGCAAGGCTTCCGTCCTCGAACAGCAGCGTGCCTTCGCAGAGGCTGCAGCTATCTATCAAGACGTCGCCGCCCACACCGACAACGAACCCGTGGCTGCAGCTCGGTACCTCAACGCCGCCATCCGGAATCTCCGTGCCGCCGGCGACTGGGAATCCGTGGCCGCCGTGTCCCGCGATATCATCGACACGTATCCAGACACGCCCTGGCTCGACGAGGCTCGCATGACGCTGGCCGAAGCACAGTCTCATCTCTAGCATGAACTCACTCCCGAATCGATCATCCGGCGAGTTTCACATGCGGTGCGCCATAAGAACGGCTCGCACGATCAAATCGGCGCCAAGAGCCGTACGTCGGAGCTTTCGGCCAAAAGCTCCATCCGCCCTCTCGCTGTCGCATAATATGTATTATGTAAACTACGCGATTCTTCTAGCTCTTCTAGCTATCGCGGTTGTTGCACTCCCCCTGCAGGCGTTGTCTGAGCCGGCACAGAATGATGGTACTGCGCAGGCTGCTGAATCAGTCAACACAGACATATGGGAAGCTCAAGCCCAGCTCGATGATGATTCGGTGAAGGAGCTTCTGCTTGCTGTCGCTCGCGGGGATTCCCTCACCGAGGAACTGGCGCAAGTAGCTGATGCATTCCTATCGCTTTCTCACAGAGAGCTGATGACGCGTGCGCTGGAGCATGTCCGCCTCGGCCAGTACGGTCGAGCGGAGCTTGAGCTGACAGTTGTTGTCGCCGGAGCCGACACCTCCCCTGCTCGCTCCTACGAGCAACTCAGTCTCATCGGTTACGCCCAACTCATGTCCGACAGAGGGCCTCACGCTGCAGCCTCACTGATACGTGCCGGTGATATCTACACCAAGCTTCCAAGACCTGTGAATCCCAGTTTAGGAGAGGCGATATCCAGAGCGCTTGGCTTTGCCTATGTCGATGTCGCAAGAGGAGCAGACGACGAGGACGACAGGGAGACCGCGGGACGCCAGGCCGCGCTCTGGTGGGCACGGGCAGGCGCTGATCAGCTGCTCAAGACACTGGGTGGCCTTGGTCCTGACGAGCTGATGATCGCAGCCTGGGCATACAACCAGATCGGGCGCCTTGACCGCGCCACGGTCTTTGTGGCACGTGCCCGTCTTCAATACAGAGCCCGGATCGCACGCGACCCGGGCAATGGCGACGCACACCTGGGACTTGCCAGGTCGTACGATGCCTCTGTCACTGCTATGCCTTCCTCAGCGAATCCCGACAGCGCCGCATTTCACTACGGCCACGCCGGTGACGTTCGCTAACCGACCACAAGATTCAGGAGGCGGTCGGGCACGAAGACCACACGCCGAGTCGCCTTGCCCGCGAGGTGTCGCGCGATTCTCTCATCTGATTGGACCAGAGCGAGTACAGACTTCTCATCCACGCCCTTCTCGACCTCGATGCTGCCCCTCAGCTTTCCATTGATCTGAATGGCGATCGTAACCACATCCTCTCGGGCTGCCTCGGCGTCAAATGAAGGCCACTCCTGCCGAAAGAGTGTCTCCTGTCCACCCATCCGCTCCCATATCTCCTCCGCGAAATGCGGAACCATCGGACCCAGAAGCATCGTCGTGCTCGCAAGCGATTCGCTGATGGCGGCACGCTCCAGAGATGAAGGTTCACTCTCCCCCAACGCATCAACAAACGAACGCGTCTCATTCACCAGTTCCATGAGCGCGGCAACTCCAGTGTTGAAATGGAACGTGTCCATGTCGCTCGTGACCTTGCGGATCGTCTGGTGCGTCTTGCGATGAAGCGAAGCTACGTTTCCAGGCAGGTCTCCGCTGTCAAACAGAGCCGCGGCACTTCCCAGTTGCGCCACATCAAACGGCCAGTCCTCCATCATTCTCCAGACGCGATTCAGGAATCTGTATGCGCCCTCGACTGCGGTGTCGTTCCACTCGGCGTCACGATCCGGTGGACCGGCGAACAACGTGTAGAGCCTCTCCGTATCGGCGCCGAAGCGTTCTATCAGCTTGTTTGGGGAGACAACATTACCTTTCGATTTCGACATCTTGAGGCCATCCTTGTAGATCATTCCCTGCGAGAAGAGCCGCTCGATCGGTTCCTCGAAATCTACAAGCCCCATGTCATGAAGCACCTTGGTCATGAACCTCACGAAGATGAGATGCCCGCAGGCGTGCTCGACCCCACCGATGTACTGATCCACAGGGAACCACCGGTTGACATCCTCCTTGATGAACGGGAGCGTCTCCTCGCGCGGGCTGATATATCTGAGAAGGTACCAGCTTGAATCAACGAATGTGTCCAGCGTGTCAGTCTCACGTTTCCCAGGCTTTCCGCACTTGGGACAGGGGGCGTCCATAAACGTGCTGGATGTCGTGAGAGGTGACTCCCCCTTGCCGGTGAACTCGACGTCCGTCGGAAGCAACACAGGGAGATCCTCTTCCGGCACCGGCTGCGGGCCGCAATCGTCGCAGTATATGACCGGGATCGGCGTGCCCCAGTACCGCTGCCTGGAAACAAGCCAGTCCCTCAGACGATAGCTGATAGCCCGCCGGCCTATCCCTTTCTCATCCATCCAATCAGCGATACGCTCCATCGCCTCTGTGTTCGGAAGACCGTCGAACTGCGCGGAATTCACCTGAATCCCGTTCTCGATGTATGCTTCGCTCATTGAAGCGCCGTCCAGGCTCCCACCCGACTTGTCGATGACGACCCGAACGGGAAGTCCATACTCCCGTGCAAAGTCGAAGTCCCGTTCATCGTGAGCGGGGACCGCCATGACTGCACCCGTTCCGTACTCCATCAATACGTAGTTTGCGACCCAGAGCGGGATCCTCTCGCCGTTGACGGGGTTGATCACGTGGAACCCTGTCCAGACACCCTCTTTCTTTACATCAGCAGCGGACCGTTCGAAACTCCCCTGAGCCTTCACTCGCTCGGCGAATGCCAGCACCTCCTGCTCGCGCTCTGTCCCCACGACCAGTCGGCGCACCATCGGATGTTCAGCGGCCATGACCATGTACGTCACACCGAATACGGTGTCCACGCGCGTTGTGAAGCAGGACAATGGATCGCCCGTCTCAGCGATAGTGAAGTCGATCTCTACCCCCTCGCTTCGCCCGATCCAGTTCCGCTGCATCGTCTTTACGCGGTCGGGCCAGCTGGGGAGTCCATCGAGACCATCGAGCAGTCTGTCCGCGTAGTCGGTGATCCGGAAGAACCACTGCTCTAGATCTCTCACGCCGACTATCGAATCGCAGCGCTCGCACTTCCCCTCCACCACCTGCTCGTTCGCGAGAACGGTCGCACACGAGTGGCACCAGTTAACAGGCGCAGCCTTTCTGAACGCGAGTCCCTCTTTGAACATCCGCACGAACATCCATTGCGTCCACTTGTAAAACTCCGGTGTGTGAGACGATATCTCTCTGTCCCAATCGTAGCCTATCCCCCACCGCTTGAACTGCTGTTTCATCTTGATGATGTTTGCGTCCGTCCACACCGGCGGGTGGATGCCGCGCTCGATGGCAGCGTTCTCAGCCGGGAGCCCGAATGCATCCCAGCCCATTGGTGTGAGAACCGCCTTGCCACGCATCATCATGTAGCGCGCGAGCGCATCACCTATGATGTAGTTTCGCCCATGGCCGACATGCAGATCACCCGATGGATACGGATACATCACGAGGCAGAAAAATCTGTTGTCTGCAACCGTCGGACAGCGGAAGAGGCCGGTCTCCTCCCACCTGTCCTGCCATTTGGACTCTATTTTCGCAAACGGATAGTGACTCATGAGCTACTACCTCTCTCGACGGAGTGGTTTCCGAACGGGTCCACGGATGGGGACATTTGACAGAACGGCCGGCACCGGGTCTCGGTGCCGGCCGTCCCCTCACTCGTCCTCGACTGTGCTGCTAGAAGAGATAGGTGAACGAAAGACTCGGCACCATCTCATCATGAAGATTCTTGCCCTGCGACGAATCACCCAACACTCCCGCCGTCGCCGCCTTCGTGACCGTCTTACCCATCATGTATGCCAGAGTCAGATCGGCGCTCCAGCAATCTTGACGATAGCCGAAACCGAACGAGATGACGTCGTGCGCGCCTTGGGGCAGAACGAAGGATATATCCTCAGGCGCCACCGTCTCAGGGATCCTTGCGTAGCCAAATCTCAGCGCTGCCGCTTGCGACAACCTCGTTTCGAAACCGAGACGGAATTCGATCGTATCGTCCCAGTCGAGAGTTGTCAGCGGGGTAAGCAGCTCCAGGCCTTCCGGAATCTCCACGGCCATCTCTCGCGTGAACTCCGACACCTCCGACCACTGCGTCCAATGGACATCCGCAGTCATCGTGAGGCTGTCGAACAGGAATCCGCGGTACGCAAGACCGACACCTGCCCACATCGGGAACGTGAACTCCATTTCCTCTCCATGCTTCCCGAGTGCCAGCGTGTCCAGCACCGACGAGAACTCGATATCGCCCTCAAGACTGACCGTGACAGGCGTTCTCAATGCCGCCCCTATCGAGATCTGTGGATTGACGTCGTAGAGCATTCCTATGGTCGCGCCGTAGCCCCAACCTGTAAGATCCTCTTCGGACTGGAATGAGAACAGGTATGATGAGTCCGTGAATGATTCTTCGTACCATCCGCCATCAAGCAGGTGGAAACTTCCATAGAGCGCGTGGGCGGAGATTCCGATCGAAATATTGTCTGTCAGCTGTTTCGCCAGAACCGGCGACAGAACGTATCCGGTGATCCGACTCTCGAAGTCCGGCGCATCCCCGAAGATCTGTCTGTAGCCGTTGGGGTCGCCGGGAAGCGTCGTATAGGTATCGATGAAATCGTCGTAGAGCTTCTCTCCATCCCAGATCGTCCCGAAATCCGCGAGCGTGTACGCACAGAGACCAAATTTATCGGCCACAGCGGAGAGAGGCCCTGTATCCGTGTACAGATAGACACCAGGAGCTAAGTAATGCGTAGCGTCGGAGGTCGCTTCTATGACAGCGGGCCGCAACCAGCCAACCTCAGCACCATCGAATATCAACGCCCCGTCGGCGCGCGACGCCAGCGCAATGCCGTCGTGGCCGCTGACCGTGACCTCGAGTCCCTGGATCTGGCTGATCCCGGCCGGGTTCCAATGAACGGCGCTGTAATCGTCGGCCAGACCGACAAACGCGCCGGCCATGGCGCTGCTTCTGACGCCGACACCCGGCAGATACAGACCCCCGGCCAACGCCAGCATCGGACTTGTGATGAGCAACACGAGGGACCATACCAATACACTGTGCTTTGGATGCATATGTCTCTTTTCCTCCTAGGCGTCGTGCGACGCACTGCCATTCCCGGTCATATCTATCCGGTAGGAGCGCCAGGGGGCACACCGAAAGAAGCGGTTTTATCTTAAATAGCACAGCGGAATGAGCTCCGTCAAGCCCTTTCTGTGGGGCTTCCCGGGGCGCAGCTGGTCTTGAGCAGTCGTCCACGAGGACCGTCAGGCACGATCGGCGTCTCCGGCAAGCCCGCAGACCAAGAGACCCACTGTGGGCTTGGGCGGCAGACCCTTCCGTATGTCGAGATCGGCTTTGTAGAAAAGACCTATCCCACGCGCGTACTCTCGGGAGGTTCTGAGAAGCGCTTTCTCACGCAGATCCGGCATGCCGAGGAGCACGTGGTGCGATCTCCATCCTCCCCCACGGCCCTGCTCCGGCCGCGTTCGGGCCAACCAGAGACCCACCCAGCAACCGTAGAGCTGCGAAACGAGCTGAGCCACATCCACGCCGCCTTCGATCAGCTCAGCAAGCCGCACAAGCGCGTCACCCTGTCTCCGCTCTGTCACCGACAGAGCCAGGTCCCTGAGACTCGACGCCTTTGCTCCCACGACCTGTTCGATATCGTCCACGGTCACAGTTTCTCTGCCTTCCGTGTACGCCGATAGCTTGTCGAGCTCATTGTCTATTCTGTTGAGCCGCCCATCAGTCCAATCGAGGAGAACGAGCAGCGCCTCAGGTGAGAGAGAAATCCCCCGCTTCGATGCCATACGTTCAACGAGAATAGCAAGCGTTTCAGAACTGGGGTGGTCGCACTCCACGACCGTCGCGCTCTCGAGCGCACCTCGCTCGAATTTGTTCTTGGCGCTCAGTCGCTTGAAACTCACAAGCGCGAGACAGGAACTTGCTACCGGATTCTTCATGTAATCGAGAAGCTTCGTCCTGTGAGCAGCTCCGAGGTCATCGAACTCGTAGACAACGGTAAGGCGACTTTCGGACAACATCGGAACAGTGCCGGCCTGCGCAACAATCGCTTCGGCCGTGGTCTCTCGACCTATCAAACTCACCAGATCGAACGCTTCACTGCCAGGCGTGAGCACAGCTCGCTTCAGAAGGGCCACCCCGAGCCGAGCGATGTACGGCTCCTCACCATGAAAGAGATAGACCGGTGCGAACTCTCTGCGCTCGACGGCCTCCTGAAATGCTGAGAATGTCACTCTGTCCTGTCCTGTTGCACGGGCCTCGATGTCCCCTACCAAGCCTGCACGGTTCGTGAGACGACATCCTGAGCGATCTTCTCGAAAGCACGCTCCTGCGCCTCTTCTTCTGTAGTCAGTTCGCCATCCTCCCCGGTGACGGAATAGACGGCCCAACCCATGATCTCATCCTCCCACATGATGGTGCTGCTCGTGAGATCCTCGTAGGACAGCTTCGCCACAATACTGACCTTGTATTCACGTGGGTTTCCGCCGGCATCGTACGACAACACAGGACGCGAGTACCGCACGATCGTGCCGCGCAGAATGGATTCGGCCTCGTCCTCGCCAACAATGCTGAGACTGTTGTCATCTGAGAATTCCTCGATCAGGGCGTCCGTCAGCCCCTGATCAACAGCAAACTCTACCGTCTCGTTCTCGAGAACAGGGATGGCCACACTCGATATATGCGTCCTTACGGATGCGGAGAAACCGTAGTGGGAACATCCCGTCAGCGCCGCCAGGATCAGAGCGACAGCTACGAACAGCCGGCACGCATACTGCAGTCTGTGTCGCCGTTTCGATCGCATCAAACCTTTTCCACTCGCTTTCTCAGTGTGTTCCTGCTGATACCGAGAAGCCGCGCCGCCTTGACCTGATTTCCACCTACAGCCGCGAGTGCCGCATCCGCCAGCACCCGTTCCATTTCCGATACAATAGTTCCGCTGATATCCGTTTCCTCTGCGGCAAAGCGTCTCTTGAATTCGTATCTGACGGCGGCCTCAAGACCCGCCCCCTGCCCGAACGATAGACCCTGCCATGACTCTTGCCCCTCACACAACGTCTCGAAGTCCTCGGGCATCATGACTCCGGTACGATTCAGCGCCACCGCGCGCTGAATGGCCTGCTCCAGCTCCCGCACATTACCCGGCCACGGGTACTCCTGCAAGAGTTCAATGGCCCCAGGGAAGATGCCGTTGATGTCGCGACGCATCTTGGCCGCGGCACGGCTGAGGAAGTGCTCCGCCAGGCAGGGAATATCATCCCGTCGGTCCCTTAGTGGCGGCATGAACACGGAGACCACCTTCAGACGGTAGAACAAATCTACACGGAAGTCTCCGTTCTTCATGCGGCCGACAATGCTTGCGCTCGTGGCCGCGATCACTCTTATGTCAATCTTGACTCTCTTCCTGGATTGTGGCCGTTCGAAATAGCCGTCCTCCAGAATCGTGAGAAGCCTGGCCTGATTTTCAAGTCCCATCGCTTCGATCTCATCAATGAAGATCGTGCCCCCATCAGCTATCTCCATGCGGCTCGGTCCGCACTTCCCTCCCTCTCCTCCCCGCCCGAACAAATCGATCTCCAGAGATTCCGGCAACAGAGCCGAGCAGTTCACGGCGACAAACGGAGAATCTCTGCGACTGCTGTTGTAGTGGAGAGCTCGGGCCACCAGCTCTTTGCCGGTCCCGGACTCGCCCTGAATCAGCACGGGCGCATCGGTGTCGGCAACCTGGCCAATCAATTTGTGGATCTCGATCATCTCCGGTGTCTTGCCGATCACAGCGCCCAATTCTGCAACATCACCTGGTCCTGGAGAGCCAATCGCCTGAATCATTCCTCCATCGTTTGAGAGAGCGCGCCGCCCGGCATCCTCAAGACCACCCGGCAGTGTCTCTCGTGGAAGATAATCGTACGCCCCCTCACGCATCGACTCGATCGCACCCTGGGTACTCGTCTGCTCGGCGACGACGATGACAGGCACACGTCTCTCGAGTCGTTTGATGGCCCGTAGAACGTCCATCAAACCCATCGAGTCAATACCTTGTTCGACGATAATGAGATCGGGAGCATCCGCTCGGGCCGCCTCGAGCATGGCGGCTGCGTCGAGCCAGACAGAGGCTTCGTACATGAGAGACGACAGCCCACTCAGAATGTCCGCCGCCTGGGGTTCGCTGCGGTCCAAGATCCACACTCGTTTCAAGTTTGCCCTCCGGAAATAGTGACTCCCCGCGAGTGGGTTTTCGCACCCGCGGGTCACACTCTCATCCTCTGCTGCCGAAACACTGTCAGGCGCCGGCGTTGTGCTCTCTGAACCAGTCGACCGTCAGCCGCAGTCCATCCTCGAAACCGAGCAGTGGTACGTATCCGAGCACGTCTTGCGCGCGTGTGATGTCGGCGTACGAGTGCTTGATGTCACCGCGGCGCGCATCGGCGAACCTGGCCTTGGTGTCGACACCGATGAGCCCCGTCAGTGATGTGAACAGCTCGTTCACGGTCACGGTATCCCCTCTCGCCACATTGAAGACACCGCCGGGAGCACGATCGTTCTCACCCGCCAGAACGTTCGCCTCAACTACGCTCGTTACGTACGTAAAATCGCGGGACTGCTCACCATCGCCGTAGATGGTGGGGACATCACCTCTGAGCAATGCGCTGGTAAAGATGGGCACGGCTGCAGAATACTGGGACGTTGGATCCTGTCGAGGTCCGAACACGTTGAAGTACCTGAGACAGACGGTCTCTATGTCATAAAGACCGTTGAAGCTCACGCAGTAGTGCTCACCTGCCAGCTTGCCAACGGCATACGGTGACATGGGAAGCGGTCGCATTTCTTCCGTCTTGGGAAGCTCCTGCGATTCACCATAGACGGAAGAGGAGCTGGCATAGACAACTCTGCGCACCCCAGCATCCCGTGCAGCCACGAGAACGTTCAGGGTACCGACGATGTTCACTTCATTGCTGGTCACTGGATCTTCAACTGACCTCGGAACGGACGCAAGCGCCGCCTCGTGAAACACGACATCAACATTCCTCATAGCATCACGCATCGCGTCCAGATCTCTGATGTCGACCTCTCTCAGGTCGATCCTCTCAAGCAGATGCGCCACGTTTATTCGACGCCCTGTTGAGAAATTGTCCACAACTCGAACATCGCGCCCCTGCTCGAGCAGCCGTTCTACGAGATGGGATCCTATGAATCCTGCTCCACCTGTTACAAGTGCTATCGACATCTCATTCTCCAGACCTAGCGGCTATATTCTCGTAATGTGATTCGCCTTGATCCCCTTCAACGCATTACGCGCGTCCACTATCGGGATTCCGGCGGCCACGATCGTTTCGTAGTCGAATGCGCTGTGAGCTGTCGCGATTACCGCGCAGTCAAATCCCGCCAGCGCCTCGGCGGTCAATTCGACACAGGTCAACTCCAACGATCCGACTGCAAATGCAGGCACGAATGGATCGGAATACGCCAGATCAGCGCCCTTCTCGCTGAGAAGCTTGATGATATCGAGGGCGGGCGACTCTCTGAGATCGTCGATGTCCTCCTTGTAGGCTACGCCCAGAATCAGCACTTTGGATCCCCTCACAGGCTTCCTCTGGTCGTTGAGACAGTCGACGATCTTGCCGACGACATAGAAAGGCATGCTGCTGTTCACCACCCCCGCGAGTTCGATGAACCGTGCTTCAAATCCGCTCTCCTTGGCCTTCCACGAGAGATAGAACGGATCGATCGGGATGCAGTGGCCACCCAACCCCGGCCCCGGATAGAATGGCATGAAACCGAACGGCTTCGTGGCGGCCGCATCTATCACCTCCCACACATCTATTCCCATGCGGTCGCACATCAGAGCCATTTCGTTCACTAGGCCGATGTTGACACTTCTGAACGTATTCTCGAGAAGCTTCACCGTCTCCGCAACCTTCGTGGACGAAACAGGCACAACCGGCCCGAGCGTCTGCTTGTAGATAAGCGCTGCATGTTCCGTGCATGCGGGAGTTACGCCACCTACGACCTTCGGGATGTTCTTCGTTGTCCAATCCTGGTTTCCAGGATCCACGCGCTCCGGTGAGAACGCGAGATAGAAATCCTTCCCGACGACGAGACCCGTCTCCTCCAATCGCGGAAGAATCACCTCATCGGTGGTTCCGGGATAGGTTGTGCTGTCGAGAATTATCATCATGCCTGGATGCAGGTATTTCACGATCTCCTCGACCGCCGCACTCACGAACGAGATGTCCGGATCCTTCGTCTTCCTGAGAGGCGTCGGAACACATATATCCACCGTGTCCACATCGGCTAGCATCGAGAAATCAGTCGTCGCAATGAACGCACCGCTTTCGACGGCATCCCTCACCCACTCACTGGGAACATCAGGGATGTACGACTCACCCGACATCAGACTTTTTACCTTCTCTTCGTTCGTATCGATCCCGATCACTCTATAGCCTGCCCGCACGAATTCCATCGAAAGCGGGAGACCAACGTACCCGAGGCCGATCACACTAAGCTTCGCCTCCTTCGCCAGGAGCTTGTCCTTGAGCAACACGCCCTCCTTATGAGCATCCGGGGCAGCCCGGATTTCCTCCAGTCAGAAGCGTTTCTAGGCCAGCGTCAGAGCAACAGATACCATGCCGGCAGACACCAATGGAAGCAATAGATTGTCATATGCTCCAAGTGGTAGCGATTCCAGAAAGCTGGCAACAACCCCTACCGCAAGCGACCAGCCCAACGGTAGATAGCTCATAGCAACAACCGCGCCTACGACAAAGACAGTGAGCGATCCGACGATCGTTTTCTCCCGGTTGTAGGCCAGCACAGTCCGGCCAAATACCCGCCCCATGAGACTCGCGGCACCGTCACCAACCGCTAGCACCAGTATACCTACGGTCGCCGCTGATAGCGAAAATAGAGCAAGCGTCAACCATATGCCTATGCCGAACAGCAGCGGCCCCAGTACGAACCCCCGGCACTCAGCCGAACGCATTGCCCGCCAAGTCACCGTCGAAAAGAGCGGCAGCGCAACACCCAACACCCTGAACTGCTCCGACAACGCGTAGAACAGAGTCACCATGCCAACGAGCCACAGCGTATGCGTCAGCGACCACATGGCCAGTATCGGAACTGCTACGGCACACAGGTGAATCGATTTTCTAAAGAGCTCGTGCCGACCCGCCAACCATGCGGGGGTAATCCCACTTCCGTGGCCCTCCGGGAAAAACTCAAGGATCTCTCTGAGATTCCGGGTGTACAGCACGAAACTCGCTGTCCTCATGATCGATCGTTCCGGATTCACCGCTACGCTGCGCCACGCCGCATCGACTATCTGCCCGTTGCTGGCATCGTCAACCACCACAGTCAACTCACGCCAGCTGAACCCCCAGCGTCGCAGGATCTTCTCAAGCCCGTCGCGCTTTCCGCGGGCCGTGTGACGACGTTCAAGCAGACGCCCGGTCAGGCGACCGCTCTCGGTTTCGAGCAATACACCATGTACCGCTTGAGCCCCGACTCGGACCGCCACCAGCTCCAGCACTTCCTGAGGAACACCGGCGCTCACAAGAACAACGATATAGCCGGCCCGCCTCAGATCAAGGCATACCTCTGCAGCCCCCTTAGCGAGACGCATCCTCTCCCCAACAGCGAGCAACTCATCGAGGGAGCGACCTGCCAGAAGCGCGTATGCTCTCTCGACCACAGTCCCGATGTCCAAGCGCCCAAGCTTCAGAAGCAGCCCGAGCCAGAATGCTCTCAGCAAGGTCAGTGGGCCAGCCTCTTGAGCAGCGCGGAGCAGGAACAGGTGCCTGAGAAGCACACCGTCAGAGTCGAAAGCAACTACTCCCCTGCGCTCACCTTCCCGACTACCGTCCACTCCGCCTCCCCGACAGAAGGATGACGCCTATGGCGCCTCTCCAGCACGCCAGGCCGGCCATCGCTATCGGGACGTAGGCAAACCGGTTTCCATAGACGGGCATCACATCGCGCATAAACCGGTGGACCGCATAGAAAAGCATAACTGCCAGTGCCAGATTGGCAAGACCGATAACGATCCGCCTGATCCTCGCTTCGCCACTCGGTCTCAGACCGGGTGTTTCCACGCGTTCCTCCGCTGCCTCAGGAGAATCATCGAGGTCCGTCACCACGTTCGCCCGTGCAGACCGCCCACTAGTTCACGATAGCAAACTTTCCCATGACAACATCGGCAGGCTCTGTCACACCCACCTCGCGAGCTGCGATCCTATAGATATACAGGCCACTCGCCAAGTCACCCTCGCCATCCAGATCGTCCCACATGACAGTGTTCCAACCCGGCAGCGTACCGGCGTTCTCGGCTTCATCTCCGTGTTCCTCATTGTACATCTCGAGACCGCCCAGCTTCTGTCCGGTGAGATCGAACACTTCAAGCACGACATGCCTTGCGGAGTTCGAGAGCTCGTACCGGAATGCCAGTTCGCCGGCGTTCGGTGCAGGATTCGGATAGGTGTAGTGGCTGAGAATGCGTAGCTCCGAGGACGTCACAGCAACCGTCACCACCGCCACATTGTCGCTCATCGTGAGTTCGTCCGTGCCGGTCGTTGTAACGCGCAGACTCAGCTCATGCCCTCCGACATCACTCTCGTCCGGTGCCCAGGTGAAGTCGTGCTCCACATACTCGCCCCCACCCATCGTCCGGGCGAAACTGAAGGACGAGATAAGTTCGCCTGAATCGACATCTCCGTCCCAAAGCTCCAGAGTTGCGTCGACGTGTTCCTCGGGACCATACACGTGCACCTCGGTACCGACAGTGACCGTCGTGCCGAAGCCCGGATCATTGGGCGTGATGCCGATGTCGCCCTCATCGACCACCAGATTTATCTGGCTGTCTGGATCGTTCAGCCGTGCGAAAGCTCCAGCGCACAGCTTCGTGATCGCCGTGAGCTGACCTGAGTAGACCGAGGCGAATGTATCCTGGATCGTGTGGTAGTAGGGGTTCCGTACACGCGGATTCCAGTGCTCGATCGCGATCAGCGCATCGTAGCCGTTCATCCAGAAACTGCCGTGGTCGCTGTACATCAGCGCCTTGTCAATCCTCACAACGTCAAGACCGTCAAAGTGCGATGGATAGACCGTCTCCGCCGTGTCCAATATCCAGTTCGCGAACCACCGCGTGCCTTGATTGGTCACCAGATGGCACGTGTCAGGGTGGTCCGGACTAAGCTTGTACCCGATCATGTCTACATTGAGAGCCGCATAGATCGTGTCTCCCACCGCGGCGATCGAATCCACGTACGCGTCGCTTCCAAGAAGTCCAAGCTCCTCTCCCGAAAAGAGGATGAAGCGGATATCGAACGGGAACGACGCCCCGGATTCGATCAGGACACGCGCCATCTCGAGCACAGTCGCGACACCGGTCGCATTGTCATCCGCTCCTGGTGCGGGATTGTCACACCACCAGAAATGCGCCGTATCTGGGAATGAATTGCCGGCGATCGCGTCGTAGTGCGCGCAGACAACGTATGAGCCCTGGAGGCGTCCCGAACCCGGCAAGGTCGCGACGATGTTCTCGGCGGGATAGATGACCACAGGACCGCTTATTCCCTCTTCGCAGGTGTATCCGGCAACTCCGAAGTGATGCGTGTCCACGACCGCCCCATACCGTTCCAGACAATCGACAATGTAGGTGCGTGCCTCATCCAAGCACTCCTCACGTCGGACATAGCGTGTTCTGAGCTCACCGCCCGGATACAGAGAGAGCTGCTCGACGTGGGTCAGCAGCGAATCCGCGGAGATGGCATCGATCACATCCCCCACGAATCCCCGCACAGAACGCTCGTCTTGCAAGGCATCGACAAGGGGAGCCGGGGTATTATCGAACCACTCGACGGCATTCACTGATATGGGAAGGGGATAGATCATGAATGAAACAGTTCTCAGAAGCTCAACATCTGCTGTCGACACCCCCACGAGCACCACCCCGTTCGGTTCTTCCCAGAGGATCTCACTGTACCGACCAACATCACTCTTGACGCGCCCGGGGTAGCAGATGTAGAGATTCTCCCAGTCACCGGCGTCACAAACGATCTCAGCTTCGAGCCCAGAACGCCTGAGAGCAACGCCCAGTTCGGCATCACCCGCGATGAGTGCCTCAGAGACCCCGATGAACCTGACCGTTCCCCCTCTTGACATGGACTCGGATACTGCCGCCCCGCCGTCGAGAGCGATCGAGTAGACTGTCTCACCGTGCGCCGCGACGGCACCCAGCACCGTCAGCACGACAAGCACCATCACGATTGAGCTTCTCATGTGAACCTCCGTGGTCTCGCATTCAAGGCTCCAACAGACTCCCTATGGTGCGCTCGAACTGAATCCGTGCGGCCACAGCCGGCAGTTGCTACCGACCGTGGCCATGTGTGGTACGCCCGAGAGGATTCGAACCTCCGACCCCTGGAACCGGAATCCAGTGCTCTATCCAGCTGAGCTACGGGCGCTCTCAGCAATCTCTATCAATTCGTAATTCCTTGTCCCCAGACCCAGCTCCTCGGCATATCTCAGCTGAATGGCCGGGTCCACACCCGGATGCAGATCACGAAACTTGTCGCCACCCTGTCTGTAGGTCGCCGTAAGACCGGCATCTCTCGCCACCGGCGCCTCGTTCACAAGATCGTACGACGCCTGATCAATGGCCACCGGATCGAGGGAAGCGACAACCCCTATGTCGGGAACTATCGGGACCTTTCCGGAACCGTAGCAGTCACAGAGTGGATGAACATCCGTGATGAAATTGACGTACCCGATCCGCCCCCGCTTGATAGCCGCAAATGCGCTCAGGTATTCTACCATCTTCATCTGGAAAATGTCAGTAGATTCATCCCAGCGGATGCTCACGGCACCCTCCGGACAAACAACAACGCACTCGGCGCAACCGATGCACTTATCCTCATCTATGACAGCTATTTCTCCAACGGCAATAGCCTCCGCCGGACACCACGACGCGCACGTCCCACAGGCGATGCAGGTGGCGCGCACATATGGACCAGTGGTGGAGTGCTGCTCGAGCTTCCCCTTTCTCGAGGCTCCCCCCATCCCCAGGTTCTTGATGGCCCCCCCAAACCCGGAGAGCTCGTGCCCCTTAAAATGCGCGAGGCTCAAGATGCTGTCGGCCTTCACGAGTTCGATGCCCAGCCATGCCTCCTCGACATGCTTCCTGCCTATTCTGACGCGGTATTCGCTCGTTCCCCTGAGTCCGTCTGCAATAATGATGGGCGCTCCGACCGCCGCGAATGTGAACCCGTGTTCCGCGGCAGCTCTCATGTGCGCAACTGAATCGCCCCTGGTTCCCTTGTAAAGGGTGTTCGTGTCCGTCAGGAAGGGCCGCATACCTTCGTGTTGGAGCCAGGAGACTATGCGCCGAACGAAGCGCGGCTTCACATGCCCGGTGTCGTTGCTCTCTCCGAAATGCATCTTGACTGCAACAGTCTCTCCCCTGCTTGCAATGCTGTGGAGACCGCTCTTGTTAAGCAGCACATCGATCCGGGCGGCGATGTCGTCGACGTTCCCATCGTAGAGTCTGAGCAGATAGACCTTGCTCTTGTCGAGAGCTCCTGCATTCATTTCCTACCACCCGGCTTTCGGTGTGTCTTCCGTCTCCCTACTGGGGCACCCGCGCCGCCAGCATCGTCCGTACATACAATGAACCCGAGAGAACAACCAGTGTCATGGTGCACCAGAATGCGATCGGTTCAGCAACCTGCCAGTCGGCAACGTACACGAGCACCATCACGGCAAGCGCCACGGCGGTAGCTTTGCCCACCCTGCCGGCCTGCGGCACGTCCTTTGTGGTCCGCGCCAACACCAGGGCGCCGATGAGTATCCCGACGTCCCGCGCCAGCACCACGATGGCGCCCCAGACGGGTAACTCGCCTCTTGTGGCAAGGAAGATCACCAGTGCGGCAACCGCCACCTTGTCGGCGAGAGGGTCGAGGATCTTGCCGAGCGTCGTGACCTGCCCCAGATGCCTCGCCAGAAACCCGTCCACCCAATCTGTCACAGCAAGCAGAGCAAGCGTGGCCAGCGCGGCTTGCCGTCTGTCGCCTATGAGCAGCGCAAGCACTACCGGGACCAGCGCCAGCCGGAGGAGCGTCATGATGTTGGGTAGCTTCACAAGATCCCGGAGAACCGGACGTGGAAATGGTGCCATGATCTATCGCTCCCGCACGCCGCCGGCCCAACGCATCTTGATCCGCAGTATCTCGTAGTAGGATCTCTCTGCGATCTCGACCAGGTGCGCATCCAGCACAGCCCGCCTGATAACCACCGTCTCTCCAACAGATACCCGGAAAGCCTTGTGCCCGTCCGCCGCCACGATTGTCTTCTCGTCGCACGACAGCATCTCAACTTCTATGACTGCTGATGGCGGAATCACCAGTGAGCGCATGCTCAACGAATGAGGACAGATAGGCGTCGCTATCATAGCTTTGAGATTGGGTGCGACGACCGGGCCGCCTGCTGAGAGGGAGTGAGCCGTCGACCCTGTGGATGTCGACAGAATCAACCCGTCGGCAGCGTACCGCGTGACGATCTCACCATCGACTCGCGCCTCAAAAAAGAGCATCCTTGAGTCAGCTCCCTTGGCGATCACAACGTCATTCAACGCAGAAACCTTCTCGCCCTTACCTGCGATCTCAACAGAAAGCATCATACGCGAGCTGATAGGGAGCCGATCCGGGCTGAGTCGCTTCAGGACATCGACGAATTCGTCTTCGGCAATCTGGGTAAGAAAACCGAGACTCCCCATATTCACTCCGATGATTGGAGTCTCACGGCCGGCAACGGCGATTCGCCTTGCAGCCGTGAGGAGTGTTCCATCACCACCGAACGCGAAGATCAAATCCGCGGCATCGACGAGATCAGTCTCTGCAAGACAGGTGACGCCCGACGGCGCAAATTCCCCAAAGGATCTGTCGACAATTAACGTCAGGTCGTGAAGCGAGGTCCACTCGAACACGTGAGCTGCAGCAGTGCCTATGCCGCTCTTGGATGTGTTCGCAATTATGCCGACCGTCTTCATTCCTCGGCCTCCTCTCTCAACACGTTCTGACTCGACCGCAGGAGTGCTCGAGCGCTCTCAGCTACGCCGTCCGGCGTCAGGTGACAGTTGGCGAGAAGGCGTGAGCGCGAACCGTGCTCCAGGAACTCGTCCGGAATGCCGAGAACCTTGACGCGCACTCCGTAGACGCCCTCGGCCTGAAGGAGTTCCATCACAGCAGCGCCGAACCCACCTGCAACAACGTTCTCCTCAATGGTCACTATGTGTCCCGTGCGGGCGGCTTCTTCAAAAATGAGATCGCGATCCAACGGTTTGACAAACCGCGCGTTCACGACCGACGCATGTATGCCGCCTTCAACGAGCAACTCGGCGGCCTCCTGTGCCGTGGCAACCATGGAGCCGATGGCCAGAAGGCAGACATCCGTACCGCTTCTCAAGCGCTCCGCTTTGCCTATCGGAAGCGCCGTAGGTCTGAAGTCCATTCTGACTCCGAGACCTGCGCCCCGGGGGTACCTCACCGCGATCGGCCCATCATCGTACTTGAGCGCAGTGCACACCATCGCAGCCAGCTCGTTCTCATCCTTCGGAGACGCCAGCACGAGGTTCGGGACTGCCCGCAGGAAGCTGAGGTCAAAAACGCCGTGATGCGTCGGGCCGTCATCACCCACAATCCCTCCTCTGTCGATCATGAACCGTACGGGAAGATCCTGCAGACATGCATCGTGGATGACTTGATCGTAGGCACGCTGCAGGAATGACGAGTAGAGGGCCACCACAGGTTTCATCCCCTCCGCGGCCAGGCCGGCGGCAAAGGTCACGGCATGCTGTTCTGCGATGCCGACGTCGAAGAATCTCTCGGGATACGTTTTCGCGAAATGGGCAAGGCCGGTTCCCGCCGGCATTGCCGCTGTTATCGCGACGATCTTCTCATCGTCGTCCGCCAGTGACACCAGGGTTCGTCCGAACACCTCCGTATATGAGATGGCTTTCGGCCTCGCCTTGAGACTCCCGGTGGCCTTGTCAAAGGAACCAAGTCCATGAAAACGCGATGCGTCGTCCTCGGCAGGTTGATAGCCCTTGCCCTTCGTCGTCATGACGTGAAGCAACAGCGGCCCCTCGATGTACTTCACACGCTCGAACGCTTCGATCAGAAGCCCCACACTGTGCCCATCGATTGGCCCATAGTACTTGAAACCCAGCTCCTCAAAGAGGACGCCAGGCACGAAGACGCCCCGGATCCCCTCGAGGGCTCGGCTTGCCAGATCGCGGGCCTTCCCACCGATCGCGGGGATCTTCCCCATTATCTCCCAGACCTCGGATTCGAGGCGGTGATAAGTTGGAGCTGTTCTCAACCTTGTCAGATACTGCGACAGCGCACCGACGTTCTTGGAAATCGACATACGGTTGTCATTAACCACCACGATGAGATTACGCTTCAGGTGTCCTGCCTGATTCAGTCCTTCGAAAGCAAGACCCGCAGTCAGCGAACCGTCTCCTATGACTGCGATCGCCCGCCTGCTCACCCCGGCAAACTCGGGTGAGCACGCCATGCCGAGGGCCGCAGAGATAGACGTGCTTGCGTGACCGGTACCAAAGCTGTCGTGCGGGCTCTCTTCTCTACTGGGGAAACCTGAGATACCGCCGTACTGGCGAAGAGTCGCAAAACGCTCGCGCCTACCCGTCAGAAGCTTGTGCGCGTAGCTCTGATGCCCCACATCCCAAACGATCCTGTCGCGGGGGGAATCGAACACATAGTGGAGCGCCAATGTGAGTTCAACGACACCGAGGCTCGGAGCAAGATGTCCTCCCGTCCGCGAGACAACCTGGATTATCTCGTCGCGCAGCTCCTCCGCGAGTATCTCCAGTTTCCCAACATCCAGCTTCCGGAGATCCTGCGGTGAGTCGATAGCGTCCAGAAGTCTTGCCATCATCAAAGCTCCAACAGTCAGTTGCGGCGGTCAACTATGAATCGAGCGATCTCGGCGAGCGCCCACACGCGCTCCCCGTACGCATCGAGCGATTGAATCGCGTCGTCCACGAGTTCCTGCGCACGAATCACCGCTGACTCCGCTCCCACAACTCCAGGATACGTCATCTTGCCGTGGTCACGATCCTTGCCGACGGCCTTGCCCATCTCCTCTGCCGTGCCTCTTTCGTCAAGCAGGTCATCGGCGATCTGGAAAGCCATGCCTATCCTCTCCCCATACGCCGTCAGCCGCTCCATATCGATGCTCTTGGCTCCGGCAGCCATGGCGCCAACCCTCACCGCTGCCGCAACCGGCGCGCCGGTCTTGTGTCCGTGGATGTACTCGATAGCCCCGATGTCCGGGAGCTCTCCCTCCATCGCTATGTCAGCTGCCTGCCCACCCAACATTCCTCCGTGACCGTTGGCGCCCGCAAGTTCGCGGACGATGGCTGCAGCACGCTCTGGCGGAAGGACGTCCTCCTGAGTCACTATCCCGAATGCCAGTGTCAGTAGGGCGTCGCCAGCGAGAATGGCCAGCGCATCATCGAATTCCTTGTGACAAGTCGGACGGCCGCGTCTGAGATCGTCATCATCCATTGCCGGCAGGTCATCGTGGATGAGCGAATACGTGTGGATGAGCTCAGTCGCGCAGGCCGGGGCGAGCACCGCATCTCCCTCTCCGCCCACTATCTCAAAAGCCGCGATCGCAAGAATCGGCCTGAGCCTCTTCCCCCCGGAGAAAACGCTGTAGCGCATCGCGTCCGTGAGGCGCGAGTACCGCCCCCCGGATTCCGGGAGAAAGGACTCGAGCGCATCCTCTACAACCCCACGCCTCTCCGCCATATATGAACTGAGAGATTCCAACACACTACCCCCCCGTGTCTCCCTCGAATTCATCCAGCAGAAACTCGCCCTGCCCATCGGTGGTGAGCTTCAGTACTCTCATCTGTGCCTTGTCCAGCATCTTTGTCAGCGATTTCGCCAGCTTTGCTCCTTCTTCAAATGCATCCAGGGACTCCTCGAGTCCGAGTTCTCCATTTTCCAGTCTGTCTACGAACTTCTCGAGCCTCTCCAGTTCGCTTTCAAAGGTGGGTTTCGTCTTGGTCAATGCTCCCTCCCCCGCTTCCGTGTCACCTCTCCCACGGTACCGTCAAACCAACCGTCGGCAACCGTTACCCTGACCCCAGTGCCAGCACCAACATCACCCACGGAACGCACCGGCTTGAGCGACGGAAGCATCCCGACGGCGGCATAGCCGCGCGCCATGATGTGTGCAGGATCCGATAATCGCAAACCGGTTCGTAGACGCTCAAGTTCCCCCGTCGCTCGCTCCAGGCAGACACCGGCAGCTGCTCTCAATCGTCTCTCGAGGTCATCCACGGTCTGCGACAAGCGCTCGACGAACTCCGCAGGGAGTCTGAACCCATAGGCGGTCCTCAGTACCCTCAGTCTATCCGACAGTCTGCCTGTTATGAACTTGACGGCGGTTTCCAGTCTGGCCGCCAAACCTTCGATCTCACGCGCCAGATCGGCGCGATCGCGAACGACAATCTCTCCAGCACTGGAGGGTGTCGCCGCCCGCACATCCGCCACGAAATCGCTTATTGTAAAATCCACTTCATGCCCGACAGCGGAAATGATCGGTGTTCCGCAAGCGAAGATGGCGCGTGCGACCGATTCGTCATTGAAGGCCCAGAGGTCCTCCAACGACCCCCCTCCCCTTCCAACGATGATAACCTCCGCTCCACCCCATCCATCAACGGCCTCAATGGCCTCAACGATCTCGGGGACCGCGTCGGCGCCTTGAACCCGAGTCGGCACAACAACCAGGCTCGTCAACGGATAGCGCGCTCCAACAACGCGGATCACATCACGTACAGCAGCGCCCGTTGGAGATGTGATAACGGCCACGGTCTTGGGGAACTCAGGCAACGCTTTCTTCGCTGAGCCGTCGAACAGCCCTTCCTCCTGCAACCTGCGCTTGAGCTTCTCGTAGGCTGCCGCGAGTTCACCCACACCGGCCGGCCTCATCTGCTCGACGTACAACTGGTATTTCCCGGCGGGCTCGTAGACCTTGATGCCGCCCCAGGCAACGATCTTCATCCCATCCTCCGGGACAAAGGGCAGCCTGGCGTTCCTATGCTTGAACATGATGGACGAGAGTCGACTGCTCTCATCTTTCAGTGTGAAGTACATGTGCCCTGAACTGTGGTGGACGAAATTCGAGATTTCACCTTCTACCCAGAAGAGGGAAAGCGATGACTCGAGCACGGACTTCACCATCCCCGTCACCTGGCTCACGGTGAGGACTCTGTTCTCCTGCTCACGTTCCAAATCCAGCTCCATCACGGGGAACCTCAAGAGGCCTTGGTATCAGTCCGCATCGCGGCATCAACAGTGTTGAGCAGGAGAAGGGAAGTCGTCAGTGTCCCCACACCTCCGGGAACAGGGGTAATGGCGGCAGCAACGCCCAGCGCCTCATCGAACGCCACATCTCCGACCACTCTGTATCCTCGCTCGGATGACGCATCGTCTATGCGGTTAACGCCCACATCCACAATGACAACTCCATCTGCCAGCATATCCCCGCGGATAGCCTCTGGAACACCCATCGCTGCAACAAGGATGTCGGCCGTCCTCGTGTGTGTTGAGAGATCGCGCGTCCGAGTGTGACAGACTGTGACAGTTGCGTTCGCGTTATCAGCTTTTCTCAGAAGCATGTTCGCCAAGGGGCGACCAACGACCGGACTCCTGCCAACAATGACGACATGCCGGCTGCTGATCTCAATCCCTGATCGAACAAGCATCTCGACAACGGCCTGAGCCGTACATGGTGCATAAGCCGGACGTCCTGTAACAAGGAGTCCCAGATTTCTCACGGTCGCCCCGTCGACATCCTTGGCGGGTGGGATTCCCTCCAGAACGTCGCTCGAAATCCCGTGCGGAAGAGGCTTCAGCGCAATGATGCCGTGAACTGACGGATCCGCCCCCAAC
Source organism: Candidatus Eiseniibacteriota bacterium (assembly GCA_030600655.1). Lineage (GTDB taxonomy): Bacteria > Joyebacterota > Joyebacteria > Joyebacterales > Joyebacteraceae > Joyebacterum. The sequence goes on along the minus strand of JAUVLP010000003.1, from coordinate 6,721 downwards.
ACCGCGATCAGTCCGGCCACCTGTGCGGCCGAACTTTCACCGGAGAGCCTGGACAGGACGACGTTCACTCCACGCTTGTCTCCAGCCTTCTGGATGCTTGACGAGTAGATCTCCGAGGCTGGGTCATCCCCAATCTGAACAATGGAGAGTGTGGGAACAATGCCACGATCTCTCAATGCCGTCGACCGCACGCTCACCTCTTCGCGTATCTCAGCGGCAATCGGCCTTCCCTTGAGGATTCGTGTCTCCAATCGACCCCTCCTTGCGAGCGCAAGCCGGCGTTGTACAAACACACGCTGCCGCTAGACGAACGCAGTCCAGCACTGCACAGGCGCGTACTAGCACTGCGCGACGATTCGCTTGATCTCGCGTGCAGCCCCAGTCACCTCGTCTGCATCAATCAGCACCGCGTTGAGTTCCACATCCCCGCCGGCGACTTCAAAGCGCTGCGGAAGTTGAGTCAGGAACCGGGCGATCGAGAGCTCCTTTCTCACACCTATGACGGAATCAGCCGGACCAGTCATACCCACATCCGTGATGTAGGCGGTATGCCCATTGAGAATCCGCTCGTCTGCCGTCTGTATGTGGGTGTGCGTACCGAGTACGGCCGTGGCCCGGCCGGCCAGATGCCATCCGAGCGCCAGCTTTTCTGCAGTTGCCTCAGCATGCATGTCGACCACGACAATGGGCGCTTTGCGTCTGAGCCCCTCCACAAGCTCACTCCCCACGCGAAACGGGCAGTCGATGCCCTGCATGAAGATACGCCCCTGCAGGTTCACGACACCAACGGGGACTCCTCCCCGCGTGTCGAACAGGCCGTGTCCCCTCCCCGGCAGTCCCGGTGGATAGTTGGCAGGCCTGAGAACCCGCTCGTCGGCTTCCAGGAGGGAAACGACGTCTCGCCTGTGCCACGTATGGTTCCCACCGGTGACTACATCGGCACCCGCCCTGAAGATATCGGCGGCTGTCTTCTCGGTGATTCCCAGACCTCCGGCCGCGTTCTCGCCGTTAACTATCGTGAAATCCACACTGTGCATGCGCACGAGCCCGGGCAGAAGCGTTGCTAATCCATCCCGGCCGGGCTTCCCGACGATGTCCCCAACGAAAAGAATCCTCAAACAGGGATCCCCTTTCCGAAGCTACTTGGCGTAGTCGACCGCTCGCATCTCCCTCAGGACAACAACCTTGATCTGCCCTGGATACTTGAGCTCAGCCTCAATTTTTCTGGCCACTGCAGAAGCAAGAACCTCAGCCCTCGCATCATCGATCTTCCTGTGTTGCACCATGATCCGTATCTCGCGCCCCGCCTGGATAGCAAATGACTTCTCGACACCCTGGAAGGAATCCGCGATCTGCTCGAGTTTCTCAAGCCTCTTGATGTAGGTCTCCAGAGTCTCACGCCTTGCTCCCGGCCGCGCGCCGGATACGGCATCACCGGCCTGAACCAGAACAGCGATGGTCGAGGTCGGCTCGACATCTTCGTGGTGTGACTCGATAGCGTTCACGACGATGTCCTCCTCCCCGTAGCGATGAGCGAGCTCCGCCCCCAGCGCAGCGTGCGTTCCTTCCATCGACTGATCGACCGCCTTGCCGATATCGTGAAGAAGTCCTGCTCTCTTTGCCGTGGTCACATCCAGTCCGAGTTCACCCGCCATCAGGCTACAGAGATAGGCGACCTCCTTCGAATGCTGCAGCACGTTCTGCCCGTAGCTCGTGCGATACCTCAACCGCCCGAGCAACTTCACCATCTCCGGCTTGAGGTCGTGGATGCCGACATCAAGCGCCGCCGCCTCACCGAACTCCACAATCTGCGCGTCGAGTTCCTTGGCAACCTTTTCGACAACTTCCTCGATCCTACCGGGATGGATACGTCCATCAGTGATCAGTTTCTCGAGAGCAATTCGGGCAACCTCGCGTCGAACTGGATCGAAGCCTGACAGGATCACAGCTTCCGGAGTGTCGTCGACAATGACGTCTATGCCTGTAGCCGTCTCGAAGGCCCTGATGTTGCGCCCTTCACGACCGATGATGCGACCCTTCATCTCATCGCTCGGGAGATGGACGACGGAAACCGTCGACTCCACAACGTGATCGGCCGCACATCGCTGTATGGCCAATGTCAGGATTTCTTTTGCAGACTTGTCGCCCTGCCGTCTCGCATCGTCCTTTATGTCCTTGATCAACCGCGCCGCCTCGAGCCGCGCGTCGCTTTCCATGTTCCTTATCAGAAGTTTCTTCGCATCATCACGGTTCATCCCCGCGATCCGCTCGAGCCGCTCATTCTGTTCCTCTATCAGTCCCGACAGTTTCCCGGAACGTTCCTCAATGGAAGTCTCCTTCTCGGAAACTTCCATTTCCTTCTTGTCGACTTCCTTCTCCTTCTTCTCTACGAATTCGACTTTCCTGCTGAGATTGCCCTCGCGCTTTTCCATCTGGCGCTGGAGTTTCTCCTGCTCGGCCTTGGTCTGGGCAGTCTCCTCTTCGAACTTCGCCTTGGCCCTATACCATTCGTCTTTCGCCTCGAGGATCGCGGCCTTCTTTTGCGTCTCGGCCTCACGCTGCGCCTCGCGCACGATCTTCTCGGCCAGTTCCTCGGCGCTGACGACCTTCCCCCGGTCGACGAGCTTGCGCGCGAACCAACCGGTCAGAAAAACAAGGGCTCCTCCCACAAACGTGGCTACTGCTGTCAACATTGGATTCATTGTGTGCTTCCCCTCCACTCTATCGTAATTGCGATCCCTTGGAGTGGATCCCACCCGGTCTACTTCTGCCCACCGCCAAGCAGGCTGTCGGGTGAAACCTCGTCCCATAACGCGAGACGCTCCCGGACCTCCCTTTCATACCCTGTTTCTCCGGGCCGGTAGTAGACCCGGTCTGCATCCATGTACACTTGTTTCCGGCCTTCGGCCTCAGACGCGGGCATCACATATTCCTCTCCCCGTCCGAGCCTTCCTGCGCCCCGGTAACCTGCACTCTTGAGGTGCTCCGGGACGGCAGAGACGTGCCCCTCTTCTACGTCTCCGATGGCGGCCGTTATCGCATCGGCGCATGCTCTGCTCTTCGGAGCGGTCGCAAGGTAGACAACCGCCTCTGCCAGAGGGTATGCCGATTCAGGTGAACCCAGCATCTCGGCAGCTCTTGCAGCCGATACGGCGATCCCGAGAGCCGCCGGATCCGCCAGACCGACATCCTCGGACGCGGAGATAACCAACCGCCTCGCGATGAAGCGAGGATCCTCACCTCCGGCCATCATTCTCGCCATCCAGTGCAGCGCTGCGTCAGGCTGGGAGCCCCTTATGCTCTTGATAAGGGCCGATGCAATATCATAGTGCGAGTCCCCGTCGCGGTCGTATCTCGCCACGCGCGTTCTCAGACACTCGAAGGCCACATCTCCGGTCACCCTGACGACACCGTTTCTGTCCGGAGCCGTGCTCAGCACTGCCAGTTCCAGTGCCCCCAAGGCCTTCCTGGCATCACCCAGCGAGTTGACGACGAAATGCTCGAGAGCATCATCGTCCATCTCCACCGCGTATTCCCCGAGACCCAGCTCACGGTCCGTCAGCGCTCGCCCAAGGATGTCTCTCAATTCGTCCTCAGACAAGGGCTCCAGCTTGAACACCTGGACCCGAGACAGCAAGGCCTTGTTCAGGTAGAAGAACGGGTTCTCAACCGTTGCCCCTATCATCACAACGAGATCGTCCTCGAGAGGAGCCAGGAGAACGTCCTGCTGCGCCTTGCTGAATCTATGCACTTCATCAATGAACAGAATCGTCCGCCGGCGCTCGCGCAGACCCGCTTGGGCCACCTCGCGCCGGAGATCGGCTACTCCTGCTTCGACTGCGTTCATCGACACCAGGGTCGAATCGGTCGCATTCGCGATCACATTACCCAGTGACGTCTTCCCTATTCCCGGCGGCCCATAGAGAATCATCGAAAAGAGTCGATCCGACTCAACGGCTCTCCTCAGAAGCTTTCCTGCGCCGAGTATGTGCTTCTGCCCCACGTACTCGTCCAGACAGGTGGGCCTGAGCCTTCGGGACAACCCCGCGGGAACCGGCCCGGCGCCTGACGTAGCGAAGAGACTGCCGCTGATTGTGTTCGATGTTCCCATACACTGCTCCTCGGCGCTCAACCTGCGAGGCATAGCCTTCCCGACCTCCGAACAGAGGCGAACGGGATCATGCAAGTCCCGGCGTGTCCCGGGCCAGGATGTGATAACGTATGCCCGGAGCGTTTGGGCTCCGGAAGAGGAAGGGGACCACCGGGACATCTCACCAGCGGCCTCTGCCGTCCCTGCGTGGGAACGGCCTCTTTCACCCTTCAGAAGGGATAAAAAGAGGAGGTCGAAGGACTCAGTTCTCCAGCTCGGATAGCAGGGAGTGCGCCATTTCTTCGGCACGCTCCTCGACGCGTGCGAGCAACTTGTTTCTGTCGTCACGCTCGCCGAAAAGCTCCCCGGCGATGTTCAGGGCGGTCAGGATCGCGACCTTGAGTGACGACCCCAGAGCCGTCTCATGGGTCACCTCGCGCATCTTGCTGTCAACGTAGTGCGCGATCTCCTGAATATGCTCGGGGTCGGCATCGCCCCTTATCCTGTACTCCGAGCCATAGATCTCAACCTTGACGCTGCTCATCTCGCTCATATCCTGCCCGGCCTCGCATCCCGGTGAATTCTCGTCGGTCTGCTGGTCACAGACTCCTCCCACCAGACAATTTCCAGTCGCGATCAGCACCACCGACGCGAATGGCAGGGCACTGAATCTCAGCCCAGTTTCTCAACAATGGACTCGAGCCTCTTCTCGATCCTCTTCCTCTTTCTGGAATCAATCTTCTGACCCGATACGACGCCTTGGATCTGCGCCGCAAGGTCATCTATCTCCTTTCCTAAACCCCGGAGCCTCGCACTGAGCTCGACGTTCTCACCCTTGAGCCGCCCGATCTCATCGACGGCCCTCTTGACGAGCACTTCCAGTTCTTCAAGTCCGGGCAACTGCATCGCCATGATACTCCGTAGTACCCTACTCCCGCAGGGTCGCGTTGAACTTCCCGACCACGTGTTTCACGATGAGGTCGTGTGACGCGTCTACTTCTCTATCTGTCAACGTCCGCTCACGTGATCTGTACGTCAGCGATATTCCAATGCTCTTCTTACCGGCTGGAAGCTGCTTTCCGGCATAGACATCAAATATGCTCATGCCAACCAGAAGCTCGCTGCCTCGTTGCCGGATCTCATCCAGGATCTCACCGGCCGCCACGCCCGAATCCACAACCAAGGCAACATCACGCCCACTGGCAGGATAGCGCGGCAACTCCTCGTAGCTGCTCCCTGTCGTACACTGCCCAGAGAGGGTGCTCACATCGAGTTCGAAAACGACCACACCGTCGGGAATCGCCCAGCTTTTCGCCGATCTCTGTGAAACGGCTCCCACGTACCCAAGTGGCCGTCCACCTATCAACAATCTGACTGAGGCAGCCTCATCCAGTATTGTGCCATCGTAGCAGGAGGTCTCAAGGGTGTCAACCTTGAGCGCTTCCCCCAGCGCTTCTACAAGCCCCTTGGCGTCGTAGAAATCGACAGCTCTTGAGCTACTGTCCCAGGATGGGCGCTCAGCAGGCCCCCAGAGAGCGCCTGACAGACCCCATCGTTCATCGACCGCCCCACCCTCGCGACGAAATGTCTTTCCGATCTCAAATATCCGTATCGCACTCTGCCTCGCGTTCGCGTTCACACGCACCACTTCCAGAATCCCCGGCATCAGCGATGTCCTGAGAAGGGGCGTCTCCTTGTTTACCGGATTCGCCAGCACAACCGCTTCGACCGATGCATCGACTCCCGCGCGTTCACCCGCTCCTTCCGCCATGAAGGAGCTGTTGATAACCTCGAAGAGACCGAGTCTCACCATGATCTCGCGAATCTGTTCGCGTGCGTCCCTCGCATCGTTTCTGACCGGCGTCATGGACTGGAACGGGACCTCCGGCTTCACGCGGTCGTACCCGTTCAACCGCACGACCTCCTCGATGAGATCCGCCGGTTCAGTCACATCAGATCTCCAGGAAGGGACCGTCACGAGAAGCACATTTTGATCGCTACGATCGACCTCGGTCTGGAAACCCAGAGCCTCGAGGTGCTGTCCTATGATCCCGGCATCAAGCACTGACCCGGTCTGCCCGTTGCTCACATCCGCCGGCTCCAGCATCCGCTGCACTCTGTCCACTGAAAGCCTGATACTCGCGGGTTCGTACGAACCGCTCCCCACGGATACGCTCCCCAGCGCCACCGCTCCACCGGCCAGGTCGGACATGAGAGCACATGCTCTGGCGGCAACTTCATCCATGACCAGTGGGTCCACTCCCCGCTCAAATCGCTGCGACGCGTCCGAGCGAAGCGCCAGACCGGCTGCTCCCTTACGTACAATAGATGGATCGAACCAGGCACACTCGAGAAGCACGTTGCTCGTGTCTTCCGTGACCTCGCTCGCCTGCCCACCCATTATTCCCGCCAGCGCGATCGGGCCGGCGGCGTCACAAATGAGAAGGTGCGAACTTTCGAGGTCTCTCTCCTCCCCATCCAGGGTGACCAGCTGCTCCCCGGCGTGCGCTTTTCTGATGCAGATGGCGTGCTCGTGAAGCTTGTCGTAGTCGAAAGCGTGGACAGGGTGGCCATACTCAAGCATCACGAAATTCGTGACATCAACAATGTTGTTGATGGAGCGGACGCCTA
>JAUVLP010000122.1 GCA_030600655.1 Candidatus Eiseniibacteriota bacterium | reverse complement strand
ATCTCCTACTTCGCCGCACAGTACAAACTCTACGTTGGGAAAGAGACCGGCAGTGTGAGTCTTGTTGCCGACGGGTACCACTCCCGCATGGATATGCTCACAAGCGTAGCCGTCGTGATAGGTCTCATGGGTCACGCCATTGGGATCGGGTTGGACCGCATCGCGGCTGTGGTTGTGGGCGTCTTCATTGTTGGGTCTGGTGTCGAGATATTCTCTGCTTCGATCGCAGGACTCAAGACAGGCACGACGGCAGACACGACAGGCTTTGCGAGACTCGCCGGCGCGCTTCACATGCATGTTATCGTCGGCGTATTGGAGCGAACGGGATGGGGCGACCGCTGGCGGCACTGTTGGGGTACTGTGACAAAGCCGCGCAACCGCCGGCGCATGCTCCGCTCAGCGATATGGATCATCGTTCTTGCGTGGCTCTCGACCTCGCTCGTGTTCATCGGACCGGGGCGAGAGGGTGTCATGATGCGCTTTGGCAATGCCCGCGATAACACACTTGGTCCAGGTGCGCACATCAAAGCGCCATGGCCCGTCGACCGGATTGTACGTGTGGAAGTTCCAAGGATCCGGCGCGTAGAGATAGGCTTCCGCACCCGCGCGGTGCCACGAACAGTGACACGTGTGGCGGAGGAATTCTACGCGACGCTGTGGGAGAGTCGCCACGGAGCGGGGACCTACGAGAAGATGCCGGAGGAGGCGCTGAGGCTCACGGGTGATGAGAATATCGCCGACATGAACGTTGTCGTTTTCTACCGGGTCTCCGACGTCGGCGACTACATCTTCAACATAGCTGAGCAGGAGCAGTACATTCGCTTCGTCACGGAATCCGTGATATCGAGCGAGAGTGGGGCTCTTGCCATAGACGACATTCTAACCACGCAGCGCGGTGAGTTCGAGGAGCTGTTGCGCGAGGCCGTGCAGGTACTTCTGGACGCGTCAGCAACGGGCGTCGAAGTGATGAGTGTCCGCATGCAGGATATGCACCCCCCACTTGAAGCTGTCCCGGCGTTCCGGGATGTTTCCAGTGCGCGCGAGGATAAGAACCGCATCATAAATGAAGCATACGGTTACATGAACCAGGCTGTCCCGCGGGCTCGCGGGGAGGCTGGGGCGCTGGTGCTTGAGGCCACAGGATACAGTCACGCGCTCCAGAACAGGGCGGTGGGTGATGCCGAGAGCTTCAAGGCGATAGCGGCACAGTACAAGAGGGTGAGCGCGGTTACCGAGGCGAGGCTCTATATCGAGACAATGGAGACCCTGCTTCAAGGGAAAGAAACATACATTGTGAGTTCGGATCTCAAGCTCAAAGGATACGATATCAGGGTCTACGATCAGAAGTTGAGCGCGCGAGTTCCGTTGGAGGACTAGACAATGAAACGACGATACTACACATTGGCCGTCATTATCGTACTCATCTTGATAGCGCGAACCAGCGCCTTTGTTGTCGATGAGACAGGAACGGCCATTGTTACGCAGTTCGGCAGGCCTGTCGCCGTCATAGAGAGCGCCGGATTCTACTGGAAACTGCCGCAGCCCATACAAGCAGTGTGCTTCTTTGACAAGCGACTCCAAGTCTATGATCCTAAGCCGACTGAGTTTCTGACAAACGACAAGAAGAACATAGTTGCGGACGCTTTCGTCGCGTGGCGGATAACGGCCCCCCAACGTTTTCTCGAGACTGTGGCTGATAGAGCCGGGGCCGAGGTCCGGATGGCCGACATTGTCGCGTCTGAGATGGGTGCAGCTCTTGGACGGTACCCGCTGCACGCGCTTATATCCACCAACGCCGATGAGATGAAGATCGACGAGATCATGGCAGTTGTGACCGAAGGCTGCCGCACCGCGGCGCACGCGAACTTCGGCATAGAAGTGGCCGAAGTGCGGATGAAGCGGGTCGCCTTCCCGGAGCAGAACAAACAGAGTGTCTTCGACCGCATGCGCGCCGAGCGCGAGCGGATGGCGAAGCGCTATCGTTCCGAAGGTGAGGAAGAAGCCATAAAGATTCGGGCGGAAGCCGACAAGGAACGGCAGGAGATCCTCGCGGAAGCGTATCGAGAAGCTGAGAGCATCCGCGGGCAAGGTGAAGCTGCGGCGATGCGGATCTACGGCTCGGCACACAGCACAAATCCTGAGTTCTACAAATTCCTGCGAACCCTCGAATCGTATACGAAGTTTATGGACGAGAAGACCACGATCGTTCTTTCCTCCGACTGCGAGCTCCTGGAGCTCCTCGACGGGAAGGGAAAGTAGCCGGTGAGTTACGAGCAGGACACATCCAGCGAGAACAGGGGCATCTGGGCCGACGAGGCGAGCGTGCGGACCGATATGAGTGCCGGTATCCCTCGGGTCAAGAAGCTTGCGTGGCTCTTTGCACTCGGGCTCCTTGTAATGTATGCACTGTCAGGCATATATGTTGTGCAGCCTGATGAGCGCGGGGTGATCACCCGTTTTGGCAGCCTCATCTCTGCCAATGTCCAGCCTGGCATTCACTACCGACTCCCGTGGCCCGTGGACAGGGTTGCAACTCCCCAGACGACATCCATAAAGAGGATGAGCATCGGCTACAGGATCGTAGACCGGGTGCGCGGGCTGGCCCCGACAGCAAGAGAAACACAGTTTGTCACGGGTGACGAGAACATCATTGAGGCGCAGCTACTGGTCCAATACGTTGTGAAGGATCCAGCAGCCTTCCTGTTTGGAACCAAAGAACCGCACTGGCTGGTGAGGAAAACCTGTGAGGCGGTCCTCACCAGGAAGGTGGCGGTCATGAGCGTCGAGGATGTCCTGACCACGGGCAAGCTTGAGGTTGAACACCAAGTCAAGATCGGAGCCCAGGAGATTCTGGATTCATACGGGACAGGGATCGAACTTGTAGCTGCTCACATTCAAGAGGTGAATCCGCCGCGCGACGTGGCTGATTCCTTCCGGGATGTCGCCAGCGCTCGTGAGGACAGGAACCGCATCATCCAGGAAGCCAATGGCTATGCCAATCGCGTTGTGCCGATGGCGCGAGGCGAAGGGGTGGCCCTGATCATCGCCGCTCAAGGTGACAGCACGGAGACGGTGAGCGCCGCGCGAGGCGAATCAGACCGTTTCCTGGCGCTCGTTGAGGAGTACAGGAAAGATCAGGGTTCCATCCGCACGAGGCTGTGGCTTGAGACGATGGAGACGGTGCTTTCGGGTGTGAAGAAGTATGTCCTCAACGATGATGCCGGTGGGAGCCAGTTGGACCTTAGATTCATGGAGGCCAAGCGGTAGCAAGAAAGGCTGTCAGGACTCCCTTTTGCGCTTGACACCTCGCGCACCAACAAGCTAAACTCCCTTGGGCTATAGGGGCTCCATAACGAGCCCATTTTTATTCCGTGGCGCGGGCGGAGAGCGCACAGGTTTCGCCCCGCGAGCGACAATCAGTTGAAAGGACTGACTGTTACTTGCCGGCAACGGGTAGGGCGTTCCAGCCACTTCTGTGGCACACAAGGACCCCGAAATCGCATTCCTCTATATGTAGAGAGCGATACGGGGTTTCTTTACGCTAACAAAGGCCGCACGGTTGGAGCACCGTACGCGCAGTGCGCGCTGCAACACAGAGCGGACCTAGACAGACCGAGATCCATCACTCCGGAAGGCGGTACGTGTGAGCCGGCCGGATTCAGCGAGAGAACTCCAAGCGAGAGGGCTTGCCAGGATGAAAGAAGTCTTCGTCGGACGAGAGAACCTTCTCAAGCTCATAGGACGGTGGGCCAAGAGCCGGAGGGTCTACGTCCCGGTCACGTTCGATATAATGAACAACCCGGAGACACCCGACTACGAGCTCGTGAAGGAAGAGGTTCCCGACAGGCTTGAGCTCCACGGAGCGTGCCCCGCGCAGTCCCCGAAGACATTCCTTTTCTATGCGCGTGAGGTGGTCGCCAGGTATCCGAGCAGCGATCCCGAGGCGAGCGTGGAAGCTCCAGCGACGGTGATCGTGGGTCCACGGGCATGTGACCTTGACGGTCTTGAGAAGTTCGACAAGGTCTACTGGAGCACCAAGCATTTCACGGAGGAGTACGACGACCCGTTCTACATTGAGAAGCGACAGAATACGATCCTCGTCTCCGTCGACTGCACCGCGGCGAAAGAGACCTGTTTCTGTACGATGATGGGCGGGAAGCCTTACGCCGAAGGCGGGTTCGATCTCAACATTTCTCCGCTGGAGTCCGGATACATCCTCACGACGGGCTCCGACAAGGGGGAGAAACTCCTCGAGGGGAGCGACGATCTTTTCACTCCGGTCGACTCGAAGCACAAGGATGAACGGACCAGGAACCGGGCATCGGTGACCACGGCCGTAGAGCGCCAGAATGCTCAGTATGTGGTTGACGTTGCTTACGACAAGCACGAGCTTGGAAGTGACGAGGCTGCGTGGGCACATGTCACGCAGAACTGTGTCGGCTGTGGAGCCTGCAATCGCATCTGCCCATCATGTACGTGCTTCCTGCTTGTGGACCAGAGGGCGGAGGGCGGTTACGAGCGAACACGCAACTGGGATACGTGTCTGTCGATTGGCTACGCGAGAACGGGTGGAGGTGGCAATTCGAGGCCGAACTTGGCCAATCGTTTTGAGAATCGCCTTCGCTGCAAGCTGGAGTACTCACGCGATAGGTACGGCGAGGTTTCGTGTACCGGTTGCGGCAGGTGCATTGACGTCTGCATGGGCCGTATCGATATGAGAGAAGCTATCAAGCACGTCGTCACGGAGATGGCAAAGGCATGAAGAACCTCTACAGGCCAATCGAAAGTGTGATCGAGGACATCAAGAAGGAGTCCCCGAACATCACGACCTACAAGTTCCGCCCAAAGGAGCCTATTACCTTCGGTGCGGGACAATTCGTCGAGCTGACAGTGCCGGGAGTGGGGGAGGCCCCATTCACACCATCGTCGAATCCCAATGTCAAAGAGACGATGGAGATCACCATCATGGATGTCGGCACGGTGACACACGCGCTCAGCAAGATGAAGGTGGGTGACACGGTCGGGATCCGCGGACCTTACGGCAACGGCTACAACATGGCAGATTTCGACGGCAAGGAGATCCTGATAATGGGCGGTGGCGTGGGACTGGCGCCGCTTCGTTCACTCATCCTGGCGCTCTTCGACGACATTGATCGTTACAAGAAAGTGTCGATCCGCTATGGAGCCAGGACGCCTGAAGATGTCATCTTCAAGGATCTTCTTCCCGAATGGGAGAAGATGAAGAAGACCGAGGTGATGCTTACAATCGACGAGCCGGCCGACAACTGGACCGGCAAGGTGGGTGTTGTCACGGTGCTCCTCGACGATTTACCTCCTCTTACTACTGTGGGTGTTGAGGAATTACCGTTCAGCGCGGACACAGCTGTCGCATGCGTCTGCGGCCCGCCAATCATGCTGAAATT
>JAUVLP010000235.1 GCA_030600655.1 Candidatus Eiseniibacteriota bacterium | reverse complement strand
ATTCCATGTCCACTTCATTCCGACAAGCAGCTCGTGGCTCAATGTCATCGAAAGGTTCTTTCGCGATCTTGATGAAAAGCGAGTGCATCGAGGGATCTTCAGAAGTGTGCCCGAACTGATTGATGCAGTGATGGGGTATGTCGGCCATCACAACGAAGACCCGAAACCATTCGTCTGGAGAAAAACCGCAGACGAGATAATCAACAAAGTGGGACGAGCGAGACTCGCGTTGGATAATGCCCCAACAGGATGAATCACACCACTAGGTGGACCCTGCTGCCCACCGATGGCCCAGAGTTTTCCCTGGCGGGCCACGAGTTCCAGCGACGTCACAGCGATCGGCAAACCCGCGCCGCTTTCCGTCCAGCCCTGAAGCGACCCGTCCAGAGGATCTATGTCAGCGTAGTAGATTCTATCCGCGGGGCGCGCAAGCACCGAGTCCCTCTGGGAGCCTCCGGCCACATAGATCCTGTCATCCCAAACTGCGGCTCCGAATCCCCACAGCGGAACTGGGAGAGACGCCTCGGTCGCCCACGAACCAATGTCACCGCCCGCACTGGGCTCTCCCTTCCACACGTCGTCATGTACCTGGCGGTGAATCGGATTCCCGGGCGTCCCCACGGCCCCCTCGCTGCCCCCGATGGAGTACACCCAATCCCCAACCGAGATCATCTGGTGGTCTCTCACCGAGTCCGGGAGCGCCGCCGTTGCCGTCCACGGCCCCGTGTTCTCGCCCAGCGCCCGCGTGTATAGAACTCGATCGGTCCAACGGCCTCCCGCGATGAGTCCGCCTGATGCATAGAGGAAATCTCGAAGAGCTGTGGCACCCATGTCTTGCATCGAATCCGGCAGAGATACTGATAGTGCAGACCAGAGTTCCATTCCATTGCAGTGGTTGCAGCCGACGCCATAGGCGCCGATCTGGCCGCATCCATAGCCATCAATGCACGGCGAGCTCTCGTACAGGTGATAGTCACCATCGACGAGGCTGCAGAAGAGAGGGTCCTCTGAGATGTTGCCGTTCAGACCGGTCTGGTCCGAGAGCGCGCCACCGTAGTTGCCGATGGCGTTGTTCCAGATGTCGCAGCAGGAGACCGTCGGACAGCTGTCCGGGTTCCCAAAGACCCCGTAGCCGCTGTTCGAAACTGATATGCAGTTCGTGACCGATCCGGCTCCGGTGATGACGATCCCGTGGTTCGCATTCCCGGTGACAGTGCAGCTGTCCATGGATGCGCCTTCGATACATGCGCCAACCCACGCGCTGCTCCGGATCGTCGTGTGCTTCATGATCGGCGTGTCGGTCATGTACGTACCGATGTTGAGCGCACCCCAGTCGGCACTCTGACCTGCCTTCTCGACAATGCAATGGAGTTGCCCCGCCTTCACGGACAGTTCAGATCTTGCGATGGTACCACGTCGGCACACCGCTTCCTCTCATAGTTGACCGGCGACAGTTGGCCTAGCCCGGAGTGACGACGGTGCGGATTGTAGAAGCCCTCAATGAAGTCGAAGACAGCCATCCGTGCCTCACGCTGAGTCTTGAACCGCTGCCGATCCAGGAGCTCACATTCAAGCGTTGCGAAGAACGACTCAGCCATGGCGTTGTCGAAGCAGTCGCCCACCGAGCCGGTCGAAGGCGGCACACCGGCCTCCCGGCACCGCTGCCCGAACGCGATCGACGTGTACTGGCAGCCCTGGTCCGAGTGGTGGATCACCCCTTCGGGACGGCGGCGCCACAACGCCATCTCCAGCGCCGACAGCACCAGCTCCGTCCTGAGATGCGTCGCCATGGACCAGCCTACCACTCGACGGCTCCATGCGTCCACGACCACGGCCAGATAGAGGAAGCCCGCCCAGGTCGGGATGTAGGTGATGTCGGCGACCCAGAGCTGATCCGGCGCGTCGGCCGTGAAGTTGCGGTCGACCAGATCCGGCACCGGTTGGGCGGTCCTGTCTCGCTTCGTCGTGCCTTGCTTCTTGCGCCGGCTGCCGCCCGCGATGCCCGCGGTACGCATCAGCCGGGCCACCCGCTTGCGGCCCACATGGATGTTATCTTCGACCAGATCGGCGTGGATCCTGGGCGCACCATACGTGCCTCGAGACGCCGAA
>JAUVLP010000054.1 GCA_030600655.1 Candidatus Eiseniibacteriota bacterium | reverse complement strand
GCGATGAGGGCAATACCGCCAATTCCGATGAGGAAGGTTCCCACAGTGCCGACGTGCCGCACGCCGAAGTGGGAAAGATAGGCGCCCACAAGGCCGGATACGTGCACCATTCCACCACCACTTCCGACGTGTATGAGTGTGACCACGATGATGCTGACGGCTGTCAGAAACACGCTTCTCAGGGCCAGGGTCTCAACGTCGGCGTCTGCGATGCGGTTCCATCCCCACATGACCAAGAGCAGCGGGGCGATCCAGGCTGCGAAACCCAGAAGATCGAACATCCAGTTCGAAATCTCTCTGTTCTGGAGGCCGAGCTGCGTGGCCCAGATGTCTGAACCGAGGTTGCCGGATAGCGAGAAGTAGATGTGACTTCCGAGGCTGGCGGCCAAAAGCAGTCCGAGGAAGAGAAGCAGCACTCCTACAAGCTGCCGTCGCTTGTCATCGGTCATGTGGTCAAAGAGCCCCATTGGCTGTTTCCCCCGTCTGATTGAGATTCATCTAGCGGTGAGAGGACTGCTCGCGCCCTTTTATTCTCCCGTCCACCACAGTTGGGACAGACGAGTAGAGATCCAATCGGCTGCAGAAATCGAGGTCTTTCTCGAAACCTAGATCCCTCAGATACTGTCCATGTGACGATTGGCTGATGACCTTAGCTATGTCCGTCATCGATCCGGCGAGGAGACGGGCCGCGACTGCAGCATCATTGAGAGTGAGTTCGTTCCGGTAGGCCTCGAGCAGTCCGTCGACCATGAGACCGGCGCACACGAAATCCTCCAGCGAGAGCAGGCCATTCGTGCCGGCGCAGAGAATGGAGACGCGCTCGGGCTCTGCCGAGACGAGATGTGCGATGACGGCCTTGAGGTTGAGAAAACACCCGACGGCGATCTCATCGGAGGCCGCCGCTCTCACCATGGCGGTCGTCCCATTTGTAGTCGAGAGAACGAGAGTCTTCCCTCCAACTGCCGTGCTGGTGTATTCCAGAGGAGAATTCCCCAGGTCGAAGCCGTCGACTTTCATGCCTTCCTGCTCACCGCAGAGCAGCGCTTTGTCGCGGTCCAACGTGGGTAGGAGACGTGTGGCCTCTTCGACTCCGTCCACCGGGATAATCCGTTCTACGCCACTCTCGTAAGCCTGCACTATGGTGCTTGAAGCGCGAAGCACGTCTATCACAACGACGTGTGTGCCCTTCGCCCTGGCTTCGGTGAGCGCATCGGCAGCCACATACAGGCGCAGATTCATCTTCATGGTGTTGGGAGGCCTTAGTCCCGCTCTACTCCGGGATGTCAGCCTGCTACGGCCTCCGCCTCTTCCTTTCTCTTTCTCTCAAGAGTCCCCGTATCGAAGGTGCCGGCACGGAAATCCGGATCCTGCATCATCTCCAGGTGGAACGGAATGGTCGTTGTAACTCCCTCCACCACGAACTCCTCCAGTGCGCGTTGCATCCGTGCTATGGACTCCGCGCGCGTGTTTCCGTGTGCGAGGAGCTTTGCGATCATTGAATCGTAGTAAGGTGGGATGAAGTACCCGCTGTACACATGAGTGTCCACTCTGATTCCCGGTCCCCCGGGGACGTACATGTCAGTGACGCGACCGGGCCTGGGGGCGAAATCGTTCGCTGGATCCTCGGCGTTGATGCGGCACTCGATCGCATGGCCCCTCATCGTAACGGAGGCCTGGTCCACAGAAAGATGTTCTCCCGCAGCGATCCTGATCTGTTCCTTCACGAGGTCGATGCCTGTCACGAGTTCCGTGACCGGATGCTCAACCTGTATCCTCGTGTTCATCTCCATGAAGTAGAAGTCGCCACGCGCATCAAGCAGGAATTCGATCGTCCCTGCGCTCGAATACCCTATCCCCTTGGCGCCCTTAACGGCCGCCTCTCCCATTCTCGTTCTCAGGGCTGCATCGACGCCGGGCGAGGGTGATTCTTCGATCAATTTCTGGTGTCTGCGCTGAATGGAGCAATCGCGTTCGCCGAGCTGGACGACATTGCCAAAACTGTCACCCAGCAGCTGGAATTCGATATGCCTGGGGGCGATGACCAGCTTCTCAAGGTAGATTTCGCCATTTCCGAAGGCTGCTTGCGCCTCGGCGCTCGCGATCCGGTAGGCGTCCTCAACACTGTTCCGATCCTCAGCGATACGCATACCCTTGCCACCACCGCCCGCTGAGGCCTTGACCATGACTGGATATCCGATAAGGTCGGCAGCTTCCCGAGCTTGCTTGGCGTCTGCCACGACGCCGTCGCTTCCGGGGATGATCGGAACGCCCGCCTCGGACATCATCTTGCGAGCCTGTGCCTTGTTTCCCATCAGGCGCATCATCTCGCCGGTTGGTCCGATGAAGACAAGGTCGTGGGCAGCGCAGATATCAGCGAACGCGTCATTCTCGGCGAGGAAACCGTAGCCGGGATGAACAGCGCGCGCTCCGGTGATCTCGCATGCGCTCAGTATAGCTTTAACGTTAAGGTAGCTTTGAGCACTCTGCGCCGGGCCTATGCAGACGGCCTCATCCGCGAACTTCACGTGCAGCGCATCAACGTCCGCTTCCGAGTGGACGGCCACCGTCGGTATGCCGAGTTCCTTGCAGGCGCGCATCACCCGTATGGCTATCTCACCGCGGTTAGCAACGAGGATCTTGTTGAACATCAGGTGTCTCTTCCTCCACCGCACTTCTGTCAATCGGGTTGGATCATGAACATCGCTTCGCCGAACTCGACTGGTTTGCCATTCTCTTTAACGATTCTCACGATAGTTCCGCTCACCTCAGACTCGATTTCGTTCATGAGCTTCATGGCTTCCACGATGCAAACAACCTGTCCCACACTGATGCGATCGCCCTGTTTGACGTAGGGTGGTTGCTCAGGCGAAGACGCCGCGTAGAAGGTCCCTACCATCGGTGATACCATCGGCACAAGACCAGAATCACGTTCGGCCGGCGCATCAGAGTTCTCCACCGCTTCCGGCGCAGGTGTCGCGGACTGAGCCATTTGAGGAGGATGAGCCACAGCGCCGACGGTCGGCGCCGCAGTCACGAGCGCACCGCCCTTGATGATCTTCACGGACCTCAGGAATCCAGAGACATGGAGTTCCTGAATGTCGCTGTCTTCCACCAGCCTGATGAGTTCCTCAAGTTTTCTTTTGTCCATCTTGCCTCCTGTGGTGCGCACGCACTTGAATCAGACGCGCGAAACGTACTCACCCGTGCGTGTGTCCACCTTCACGATGGTGCCTTCAGAGAGAAAGAGAGGGACCTGCACGACGGCTCCCGTTTCGAGCGTCGCCGGCTTGGATCCGCCTGATACTGTATCTCCCTTGACACCTGGATCGGTTCTTGTGATCTCAAGTTCGACAAAGGTGGGCAATTCCATGGTGATGGTCTCCTGGCCATCGAGCAACACCTCCACTTCCATCCCATCCTTCAAGAACGATGCATTCTGCTTGCCCACGACCGTCTCCGAAAGTGCTATCTGGTCGTAGTTGTCGAGCCTCATGAAGTTGAGCATGTCGTCGCGATAGAGAAACTGTGCTTTGACGCGGTCCAGTCTGACGTCTTCTATCTTCTCTCCCGCCCTCCACGTGACCTCCAGAACTCGTCCGGTCCGGATCTCCTTGAGCTTGCTGCGTACGAACGCGGCGCCTTTTCCGGGTTTCACATGGAGAAACCCCACGACGGCGTAAAGCTTGCCGTCCTTCCGGATGACCATTCCATTCCGGAAGTCGTTTGTCGTTGTTGCCATCTGAGTTCCTCTTCCATTATGACGTAGCGTTATCAATTGTCCGCCGGGACGTCGCCCGAGATGCTCGTCTCGGTCACTCGACCTCGGCCATTGTCCTGCCGTAGTCTACCAGGCGCTGCTGTGCTGCCTCATCGTCAGGATCGATCGCCAGAATCCGCTCGCAGACTTCCACGGCCTTGTCGGGAAGTCCCTGTTTGGCATAGATCTCCGCGAGTGTCAGGGTGGCGATCGCGTTGAGGTCGGTCGTTACCGACGGCGAGCCGTCCGTGTCACGGACGCTGAAAAGCCCTGCCAGATGCTCGAGTTCCTCCGCTAGACTGCCGGTCTGGGGGAATGCTCCGTCTCCGGTCGCTCCATCTTGTTCTTTCAAACAAGCCTGTTCAGGTGCCTCCTTCTCAACCTGGTCGATCAGACTGCCGGCAAGAGCCTTCTCAAGAAAAAGCCTTGCCTCTGCGTTGTCCGGATCGAGACGAGCTACCTCCCGGTACATCTCGGTGGCCTCTTCGAGGCGTCCACTGTTGTCGAGGGCGCGGCCAAGAACGATCCTTATCGAGATATGTCCGGGGTATGCCAGAAGTCCTGCCCGCGCGGTCTCTATGGAATCGTCAAGCCTGTTCTGAAGGCGATACGATTCCGCAAGAGGAGCATATGGGCGTGGAGATTTACGCGCCTCAAGTTCGCATTCCAGTTCAAGAATACCCGTTTCAAGGGCACTTGCATCAACGGCCGTCACAGGCGCTCCAGAGAATGAGCGAGTTCAAGATCCAAGACGTCGGAATCCAGCGAGAGCGACCCTCCAGAGGGCCGCACAGACGGAGGAACGCTACCAAAGGATACTGCGTGTGTCAAGGCAAAAGCCCCTACCTGCCGCACAGCGGCGGCTCATTGAACACCCACACTGAATGTGTTCGCGATCGCATCCAGGTTTCTCATGAGTGAGGTCTTGTCGAGGCCTGGAGCGAAAAGGCTGACGTCGACGATGTAGGTCCTCTGAGCGTCAGGATCATAGAAACAGTATGTGCGGAACGGGCCTCCCCCCACGAGTTCCATGTTTCCCCACCATCCGGAGACCTGCAGGGCTGTCAAACCCGCGAAGCTCACAGTGTCGGCAAGAACCGGCCGTCGCAGTTCGACGCCGTCACCATTGTGATAGGCGCTGCAGAGTGCATCGCGCGCAGCAATGAGAGAGTCCCGCGTTACCTCCTCCTGTATGCCGTCAACCCATCGCACAAAAACGAATCTGTCGGGCTGGCGGCGTCCGAAGATCACGAATCCCTCCGCAGCAGCGCCGCTGTCGAACTCATAGCCGGATGGAAGGCAGAGCGACCAACCATACCGTTCCTCGAGCATTACGCGGATATCAGCGGCCGCAGGCTCTTCACAAAGTCCCCTTGCAAGCCGTTCACGCGATGCCGTGAGCAGGGCTTCCAGTAGCTCGTTTCGGTGCGATTCAATGTAATCGACGAGTTCTTCTGGTGAATTCCCCATGAGAGTGACGACTACCTGACGAGCCGCCCAGACATCCGTAGTGATGTGAAACACCGGCGCGCCAGAGACCGGCACACCGGCCACGTTTTTCTGAACGAGCTCAGCCACGCCGCCGTCTCCCCAGGTTCCCATGAGCAGAATGTGCCTTCGGTTTCTCAGATTGCCGAAGTCCCTTGGTGTCGTCACAAGAACCCTGTAGGTCAGCTCGCCGAGCAACCATTTGCTCTCGGCGCTGAACGTTTCTTCGATCTGTGCGCCTGCTGTTCCGCGGAGCCCACTGTCCAAGACTACGATCAGGTCGTCTGCCTCCCCGACGGCAGAGATAGAAGGCCCGGAACAGGAAACGATGACCAGCGCCAGACAGAGCAGAAGAATGACGATCGATCCTTTCACATCTACCTCCAGAGCTTGAGTTCATTCCAATCGACGGGGCCGAGTCCGACCGGCACTGCTATCCTGTGAGCGTCTCTGTCCACAGACGCATCGCGCTTGAAGCGAGTGAAGAGGAGCCGCAGCTCCTCCGGACGCGTGTCGCGAGAATCATAGACAAGTGTGGTTGTGCGTGGAGCGGGGATCCCGCCTTTCCACCCATGTCCTTCGTAGTTGATCGTTATGTGATAACCTTCGTCGTCAGCGACAATCTCTGCCCGCCTGAGTTCACGAAGATCGCTCGTCAATGAGAAAGCGACTGTCCCCTTTCCCAGGCGTCCTTTGATGACTGTCAGGTCCTGGTCCACCCCCACCTCGGGGTTGCCGATCGAGAGAAGGGTTTGGGGAGTCAGGAACCCGAGTATCAAGGCCGGCATGTCGATGTCGTCGAGGCCGGGCCATTCGTCTCCGGAGCATCCCTTGATCCAGAGTGGTACGTGAGGTAGATAGGCCTCGGCGCAAATCCCATCCAGCTGGAAGTGGAGGTTCCCGATTGGACCCGTAATGGCAGCGGTCGGGCGCGCATCCATGCGGACCCATGAGGGAGTGTCATAGAGGATTGCAAAAGAGAACCGGATCATGCTATTCGATCTCGAGATGCGACCGTTCCCCGAAGCTCGTACGGATGGTGGGTTTTTCCAGTGGTCCGCGATAGTGCCAGCAATGCTTTCGATTTCCCCCGATCCAACCGGCTCGGTCGCCAGCGGAACCTTGCTACAGCCGGCAAGCATTAGTAAGAAGATGACGATCAGAACTGCTCTCACAATGGCGCGCAGCTGGATACCAGCGCCGGGCGGCGAGACCGGGGCATCAGTCACCATGACCTTCTCAATCAGAAGATGCACTACCCCTCCTTATCTGTTCCATACGTTCCAGGGTGGATGCTCTCTGGGGCTCCAGCTCAAGGGCGCGGAGCCAGGCTGCAGCGGCATCGGCAGTGCGACCAACACGGAGATATGCGTCTCCAAGGTGCTCGTGAATGAGCGCTTCGCTACCGCCAAGGTCGACCGCAGCTTCCAGCTCACGAATGGCATCAAGGTGTCGTCCGAGTCCGAGATAGGTCCAGCCAAGCGTGTCGCGCACCCGGGGATTCAGCGGAACCAGTTCAGCCGCCCTGGCTGCGTATTCCAATGCGGTGTCGAGGTTGGCACCTTGCTCCGCCCAGTGATAGGCAATGAAGTTGAGCGCCACCACCGAATCCGGTTCGAGCACCAGAATCCGCTCGAAGGTCTGCATGCCGAGTTCCTCGGCTCCGGAGGCCAGCTCCACCGAGCCTCTGGCCGCCAAGAGTTGCTCGCTCTCTCCCCACGTCTGTTCGGCCTCTGCAAGGATGATGAGTGCTTCTTCGTATCGTTCTGAGGCCGCGTAAGCGCGAGCGAGTGACACGAATTCATCCTGGCGGGCTGTCAGGCTTCTGGTCACCTCCTCAAGGAAGGAGATCAATTCTGCGTAACGCCCCGCGCGCAGTAAAGCCTGTCCAAGAAGAGCGACGGTGGCGGCATTCGAGGGCTCAAGGCGATAGGCGCGCTGGAGTTCCTGAATGCACTCCTGCGAGCGTCCCAACACAGCTAGTGATCTGGCGTGCAGAAAGGCCATTCCCGGATTCAGAGTGTCCCCGGCCGCCCGTGTCGACAGAGTGATTACTGCTTCCTCAGCCTTGCCCTGCGACATCTGCGCTTGACCCAGGAGTGCCGTGAGCCTGGATGGTGACCCCGCGCGTGAAGCGGCTTTGATCAGAAGCGACTCTGCGGCGGTCGGTTCGCCACGAGCAAGGCAAACCTCGGCGTGCAGAGCAAGGAGTTCCAGATCGTTGGGACATAGGATTTCGGCTTCAGTCACGCTGTGCAGGGCATCATCAAGTCGTCCGAGAGCCAATTGGGCTCGCGCCTCAGCCCGGCCTAGTTCGCAGCCGTGCTGGAGGAAGGATGCTGCCCTTTGGTACTGCACGAGAGCTTCGCGCGACATGCCCTGGACTTCCATGAGCCGGCCCAGACTATAGTGAAGGTAGCCCTGAGCAGAGACGTGCATAGCCTCAGCGGTCGCGGAACTCACCGCTCCGGCATTCATGTGAGGAAGGGCGGAAACAAGCACCAGAAGGAGCCAGACTGGCCGCTTTCGTGAGATCAAGTGCATCAGTACCTCCACAGTATCTCCACCATGACGACGCAAGAAATGAGTGTAGCATGCATGATGTCGCTGCTCAAGACGTCCGGGAAGGATGCTGGGAGGTTCTTTGACGAGTTGCTTTCCTGTGCTATCTTGAATTGTATGATGCGAATGTGCGTCCAATTATTCACGCGGCTTCGGTGTCTGGATTCCGTGAATCCGGGATCAGGGTCGGTCTGCTTCTGTTTTTGTAGTGTGATCATGCGGGAGGATACGAAGATGAGATCAAGACTGCTCATCGTGTTCGGCATCGCCGTCGCGATGCTGCTTGTGACGACCGGATGTTACACGGTCCTGAGGCATCCGGCAGATTCCGGGACTCTCGATGGACCGACATATGATGGCTCGATGTACCACAGCAGCGCCGATGGATCGTGCGCGGGTTGCCACGCCGACTCCGACTACTACCACCCCTCCTACCGGTATGGGGCATCACACTATCGCTGGAACGACTACTACGGAGCTCCTTGGTGGCACTACGATGACTGGTCATGGAGCGAACCGGATTATCCGGATAGCGACGGATACGAGGGACCCGAAGTAGAACAGGGTACGAGACACTTGTGGGGCAGCGGTGGTTGGGCCACAAAGGGCTGGGGCAGTAGTCCGACACCACCTCCGCCGCGTGCGCCTTCCACCGAACCAAAGACCGAAGAAGCAAAACCAAAACCAAAACCAAAACCGAAGGTCGAGGAGAAGAAGGATGACAGTCCCGATCTCTGGCAGAACAGAAAGAAGGGTTTCTAGATGCTGACATGCGACGCAGCAGACGGACGCTGGATGCCGGTCCGATGGACGGTTGTCCTGGTCTTCTTCTGCCTGACCATCGTCACCGCTGTTCCAGCTGCAGCCTACTATGACGAGTTTGTTGCTCCGCTGGCCGAGATACCACTTACGACTGCCAACACTGTAGGTGCGCGTTCCCTCGGTATGGGTGGTGTCGGTCTTGCCATTGTCGATGACGCGTCTGCGCTGGCCACGAATCCGGCGGCGCTAGCGCGGCTGAGGCGAATGGAACTGGCCGGAGGCCTCGCGTTTCGTGGAGAGGAACGGACCGGGGCGGCCTTCGGTGGTGATTTCGACACATCAGTGACGACGACAGATATCTCTTCCTTGAGATTCGCATACCCGTTTCCGACCTTCCGGGGCAGCCTTGTTATGGGTATATCGATCGATCTGCTCTATGATCTCGCGGGGGATTTCATCGTGAGCTACGAGGATTCGATCGGCTGGAATGAACCTGACGGAGTTACGGACAGCACCTATGTGTTCATGGAAGGGCCTTGGGATCAGACTGAGGACTTGCTGACCACAGGAGGCATCTACGGATTCACGTTCGGCGCGGCCTTCGACGCTTCCGAGAGGGTCTCTCTAGGCGCCGCAGTCTCATATCTCTATGGCAACTACGATGCGGATTTCGTTTACACCGCAGATGACGCCGGGGATCTGTCCGACGCCTACGAATCCTATGAACGGCGAGTTCAGAGTGAGTCGGACGTGTCAGGACTGAGATTCCGCGTGGGGACTCTCATCTACCTCAGTGAGTCGTTGTCGGCGGGACTCGTCGTGGAGACACCGGTGATCCTGACCTTCACTGGATACGCGACGGAGCTGCAGCGTACTCTTGGTTCCGATGGATGGGAATTCAACGAGACGCGCGACTTTCAGGA
Organism: Candidatus Eiseniibacteriota bacterium; assembly: GCA_030600655.1. Lineage (GTDB taxonomy): Bacteria > Joyebacterota > Joyebacteria > Joyebacterales > Joyebacteraceae > Joyebacterum. The sequence goes on along the minus strand of JAUVLP010000054.1, from coordinate 5,879 downwards.
TGAGATCGGCCTTCCCTTCACTTTCGGAGCGGGAGTCGCCTGGAATCCAACTGATCTCATAGCCTTGGGATTGGATTACCACTATGCGAACTGGTCCGAAATGACGTATGAAGGACAGATATTTCTGGGAGACCAGTCAGAGCGTGAGCGCGCGTACGAGGCCACCTCTGAATTGCGTGTCGGCATAGAGGTGACGATACCGAATATGCCCCTGCGCCTGCGCGGAGGCTACATGACGAGACCTGTGGCCTATCAGGGGTTGGAGATAGATCAGGCGAGAGCCTACTACACGCTGGGCGCCGGCATCCTGGTCGACACATCGTTCACGATCGATGTCGCATGGATCAGCGGCGTATCAGAACGTTCCGGTGCTGACTACGACTACAACGAGCGAACAGAAGACTGTGCTGTCGTCGTAGAGGCTGCTTACCACTTCTGATCTGCGGGCGGTGCATGGACTCCGTGCTTCTGTGCGTTCTCAGCGTACTAACTAAAAGAAGAGGGCCAACGGAATTTCCGTTGGCCCCTTCCTTCTCTGACACATCGATCTCATCTTCCGGAAGAGCGTCCGCTCAAGGCTTGGCAGAAACTTGCCCTCCGCCTTGGACGGGACGTCTAGTTCCTGTCATGCTGCCGCACGTACTCACTCAGCATGTCGCGGGAGGCCTGCTCCATTCCCGTGAAGAAACATGCGATTCTGTAGCCTTTACCCTTACCACCTGAGGGCTGGCAGCGGACGACAACACCTTCAGTCTTCAGCACTTCGTTCTTGACCTGGCCCTTCCTGTCTCGAACTGGAAGTACCATTGTCAATTGCAGCTTCGTCAGTGGTGGCACGAAGTGGCTGACCTGACAGTATATTCCCTCCGCGCCGACATTGATGCTCTCAGTGGTCAGCGATTCAGCCGGGAATCCCTCTTCCGAACCCGACAACTGAAGGGCAATCTGGACGTCGACTCGCGACGACTGCCGCCTCTCGCGTCCCTCCCAGTTGTCCTTGTTCCTTTCAGCCATTGGTCCTCCAGACCACGAGCTCGTCCCGTTCTGCGACTCCTGTACACTCAGGCAGCCGCATCAAGACTCGTCCGCGAGGAGACCTAGCGGACCTTCTTCTTGTGACGGTCCTTGCGGCGCCTCTTCTTCAGCTTGTGCTTCGCCATCTTCTTGCGGCGCTTCTTCTTCAGACTTGGCATACTCCTCCTTACACGGACGTTGACTCGTCGCCGGGCGCCACTGGCGCGGCTGCTCGGGACTCACCCATCCAGTTCACCTTCTCCTTCAGAAACTTGCTCGGCTTGAATACGGGGACCAGTTTCTCAGGTACAACGACTTTCTGTGAACGGTCCCTCGGATTGTACTTCATGCTTGCCTTGCGTTTCTTGACCTTGAAGGTTCCAAACTCCCTTATTTCAATGTGCTTGTGCTCTGCAAGCGCTTCTTTGATGGCATCCAAAAGCGCCTCGACTACGACAGCCACATCACGCTTGGTCAGTCCGGTTCTACCGGCTATGCGATCTACCAGGTCCGCCTTGGTCATCGTCCACAACCTCCGCCGAGGAATCCGGAATGCTCCCCGCATCCTATACGCCTGAACTACCAAGCGCAGGAGTTGCAGCTCCTCGCTGCTCTCTTGGGGCGCACGGCGCCACTCGTCTCGTATGGCCTGCCTGCCGCCTCCTACTATACTTCCAGGAAAACGGCTATGAAACGCATCCTTGATCAGGGTCTATCGCACACGATAGCAGAAATCTTCGATCACCCGGATGTTCGACCAGGAGCGTCTCTTCGGCTCGCCTGCTTCGCGAACCGATAGCGTATCAGGGATTCGAGCGGTGTCTCATGGACACACATGACCACAGTGAGACAACTTGCCTCACCAAACGTATCCTAACAACAGACACGGGGTCTGTCAAATGCTTTCGTGAAGGTCACTTGGCAGGTCTGAACAAGTACTGGGCACCGGCCGAGACAGAGGACGGCTCCATGAGCCCAAAGACAGAACGGCCAACCAGATCCGCCAGCCTGAATCGATAGGGCTTCACAGGTTCCAGAACGCGTGGTTCGCCCTCTATACCCCCCATCCTCGCTGCCAGAAGCTGGGCGTCCTCAAGAGTCCCAAGAACGTCCACGAGGCCCAGTTCCAGTGCCTGTCGGCCCGAAAATATGCGTCCATCAGCCATTTCACGGACGCTCTCCATATCAAGGTCGCGCTCTATTGCGACGACCTCCATGAACTGCAGGTGAATGTCATCGATCGTAGTCTGGAGGAGTGCACGTTCTTTCTGCGTCATCTCTCGGTTCATGGAGCCGATATCCTTGTACTCGCCACTCTTGACAACCTCAAAGTCTATGCCAACTTTATCGAACAGCACCTCCAGATTCATGAAGGACATTATGACACCGATGCTGCCCGTAAGGCTTCCCGGGTTTGCCACAATCGTGTCTCCTGGGCAGGATACGTAGTATCCGCCCGAAGCAGCCATTGCGCCCATAGACACGACAACGGGTATACCACTCTCGCGGATCGCAACGATCTCCTGGTAAATCTCCTGAGACGCGGAAACGCCCCCCCCCGGACTGTCAATCCTCAACACCAATGCTTTCATTCGGTCGTCGTCTTCAAAGAATCTCAGGTTGGCACTCACTTCGCGCGAATCGGAGATGACTCCCTCAATCCGCACCAGACCTATGTGGGCGCCGTAGGTTGGGAAGCGCATCTGCTGTCCCAGAAGCGACTCTATCATGATCATGGTAACGAGGAATATGACGAGCAGGCCGACAGTGCCGACCAACCAACCCCACAGGCACCCTTTTCTGGTCATGTTGTTCCTCCTGGCATAGATCGATTGCGTCAGGCTTGCTTCGTCGTTCGACGTCTCACTTCTTCGAGTACGGCCTGCACCAGTTGATCCGTATCCTGCTCTGCCGCCGCCGGCGTTCCCGCTGGCTGTTCTGAGGCTCTCTGAGTCCCACTGCCTGCCTCGCCGTCTGAAGGAGTACAAGCACCGCAATCGTAGCAGATATCAACTGGACCAGCTATTCCGAGCTTGTCGCGAACTCGGATCAGGTCTTCGATGTTTGCCTTGGAAAGAGGAGACGCGCCGCCGAGTTGCAGCGCAGTCAGCGATACGGCGGCGAAATGCTCCACGGTCTCCATGCGATAGTAAGCCTGATAGATATCCTTCCCTAGAGTAAGAACGCCATGGTTCTTCAGCAGCATAGCGCTGTAGGTTCCGATGAAGCCGCTGATCGATCGCGGGACCTCGGGAGTGGAAGGGGTCGCGTACTCCGCGATCGGGACGCCGCCCAGCGAGAGTATGACTTCAGGGAGGATACACTGAGCCAGTGCGACGCCCGCAACGGCAAACCCCGTAGCTTTGGGTGGATGAGCGTGGACAACACTACCTATATCAGAGCGGGAGTTGTAGGCAAAGAGGTGCATCGCGAGCTCCGACGTCGGCTCCAGGCGGCCTGCCAGTTTCTGTCCCTTGAGGTTGACAACGACCAGGTCGTCCGCTTTGAGGAATCCTTTTGATCGCCCTGTCGGTGTAACCACTATGCGATCGAGGTCGATTCGGATACTGAGATTACCGTCGTTGGCTGCGACGTAGCCACGTTCCCAGACTCTCCTCCCTATCTCGACGATCTGCCGTTCAGCCTCAAACTGCGAGGGCATTGCTCTATCCCTCCACATCGATTCTGTCGATGATTCCAACAATGACGGTGCGAATCGGCGGGTCATCGAGTCCGGTGATCAGTGCTGCGGAGATTCCCTCGTCGACCACCAGCACAATCTCTCCAGCGCCGGCTCCCACGGAGTCGACGGCAAGCAGTGAATCTCCCAATGGCTTCCGCTCCGTGTCGAGTTTCTCGATGACGAGGAGCTTCCGCCCGTCGAGTGCGGGGTGTTTGATGGTCGATACGACTTCGCCAATTATCTTCGCGAGAAACAAAAGAGAGTCCTCATAGTCGGGTCGACGTGTCAGGCTTCGATGACCGTAACCTCGTCCACGATACCCAGGATGGCCGCATCCACTGGATTGAAGGGTTCATCAAGGGCCTTACATGCTTCGCGGGACTTCACGAAGTAGACCAGTTGTCCCAGAGCCGCTGAAACAGTATCTACAGCGACCAGCGGTCTTCCCCGATCGGCCAGGTCGTGTGTGAGTGGCTGGACTATGAGCAGTCGATACCCCTCAAGGGTCTCGACCTTTGCCGTTGCCCAGATCCTGCCTATGACTCTTGCGAGATGCAGAATGTACTCCCTAGAACACCTTGGACCAGAGATCCCCATCGGGACGCGGGATCACCACACTTCTCACCAGGTTCCCGCTCTTCTTGAGAAGGGCAAGTGCTGCCTCCGTGGCCGCTTCAATCTGGTGGACGTCACCCGTCATACAGAAGAATCCTTTACCCCCCAGCCCCTTCGCCAAGCGAATCTCTATGAGTCTGATGTGCGCGGCTTTGGCGGCGGCGTCGGCTGCCAGGATCGAAGCCGCTGCCGTGAAAGTTTCGACAACAGCCAGTGCGTTGGGTTCGGTTACCTTGGTGGCTCCCAGTATCGCCGGGAAGATGTCGCGGTGAACGTGTGGGATGAAAAGCGTGTCCACAACCACGTCTCCCCCGACCTCGATGCCCCGATTCAGCGACGCCTCTACGGCAGACACATCACCCGTTACCAGGACCATGTATTTTCCCGGACAGATGGCTGTGGCATCGAGAATCTCAATGGGTGCAGCCTTGGCCATCGCGTCGGCGACCTGTATGCCGACAGCGACGCTCACCGTTTCTATGAGGGCTATGGCCTCCCTCAATGTTGCTCCTCCCATGCTCGGTCTTACGAGTGTGACAAGCGGGCCCACCGGGCTCTACCGTCACTGCGGGCTGTCTGATTCAAGGAGAATCTCGGCAGCCGTTATCGAAGTCACCTTCCCCGCGATGCTGGCGTGCACGCGCGCCCCCACCGATCCGGGCTGAATCTCCCCCACCACGTCGCCTTCCAGTACTCGTTGTCCCACCTCGACTACCGGTCGGGCAGGTTTGCCGACGTGTTGACTCATGAGCAACACTACCCGTCGAATCTCAGGTGTCCAGTCCTTGATCGGCGCCTGGCTGTCGTAGTCTGAGAGTCCCAAGCGTTGGACCAGTCGCTTCGAAGGTATCTGTCTGTACTCTCTCACGTCATCGGGCCTGAGCTCAACCCTTGTGTGAGGGTTCTTGATTCCCCTCCGTGATAGCTCCATCTTCAGATCCGCCAGGATCCGCCGGGGTTGTATTCCCATGGGACAAGCAAAAAGCTCACACATGCCGCACTCGCAGCAAAGATATGCCGACGTGATGTGCGGGTGGTCGATCTCGAGTGTTGAGTACTGTATTGCCCGGATGGTTCTGTGAGGGGCGAGTTCGTGCCCAAGAAGCGCGCGGGGACAGAGCTCGGTGCAGGCCATACATTGACAGCACGCTGCTCTGGCCACCCTGAGCACATGCGCTTCCGTCGAAGTGCGTGATGTGATCAAGGGATGCTCGCTGGGAAGTACAATGATTCCGCCTACAGTTTTTGTGACCGGTTCCGATAGCTGATCTGCAAGGTGGCCCATCATGGGTCCACCGACGAGCACAGCAGGGTTTTCTACCGTTGCTCCACCGGCCGCAGCAACGAGTTCTCCGATCGAAACACCGATGGGAACCTCGAAGGTAGCGGGGTTCTTGACCGCACCCTGCACCGAGATCATGCGTCTGGTCACGGGACGTCCCTCTACGGCACTCGCCACATTGGCGAGTGTGATGACGTTGTTCACAACGACACCGATATCGGGCGGAATACCCCCTTCTGGAATGACACGACCCGTCAGTTCGTAGACCAGAAGATACTCGTCTCC
>JAUVLP010000053.1 GCA_030600655.1 Candidatus Eiseniibacteriota bacterium | reverse complement strand
GCTCGCAGAGGGTATCCTCCGTCTGCTTGACGATAAAGCACTCCGCAAGCGCATGGCTGCAACGAATGTCGAGCTGGCGCTCCGCGACCACGATGCGACCGTAGTCGCGCGGAAGCTCTGCTTCTGGTATGATGACATGATGAGCGAGAAGGAACCGAGCGGGTAGGCGCCGCCGGCCATTTCCCAACCGGAGGACCAATGCGATTACTACGGACGATCGTTCAAACGCTTTTTCTGGCCGGCGTTGTGGCTGTTCTGGTGCGGGGAATGATGGGGCTGACCACCTCGACCTGTGAAACCTACTGTCCTTTCGCGGGGCTTGTGGCGCTCTATCCACTTCTGCGCTTCAACACCTACACCTGCGCCATGAATGAATTCCACGTCGCGCTTTTCGTTTCGCTTGTGGCTCTGACTCTTGTGACGAAGAAATCGTTCTGTTCATGGGTCTGTCCGCTGGGGACGGTCCAGGAATGGATAGGGAAGGCCAGCCGCGAGGTCTTCGGTCGCTACGTCCGTCCGCCTGTCGCCGTCGACCGCATTCTGCTCAATCTCAAATACGTTGTTCTCGTCCTTGTGCTCGGTCTCACCTGGACTGTGTGGCAGGGCGATCTGGGATTCAGAGCGTACGATCCATTCTACATTATCTTCACCGGATTCCGGGGTCATGAGACTCTCTCGTTCAGCATCTTCATAGGCATCGGTGTGCTGGTCGCCGCGTTCTTCGTTCCGATGGTGTTTTGCCGCTACCTCTGTCCGCTCAGTGCCGTCATGGATCCCATGAGTCGCGCGGGATTCCTGAGACTCAGACGCAATCCCGGTCGGTGCACAGACTGCGGGATCTGCGATGAAGCGTGTCCTCAGGGAATTCCTGTGGCGACCGCGGACGAGGTGACCGCACGCGACTGCACGAACTGTCTGGAATGCGTTGAGGTCTGCCCCGAGAAGGGGGCGCTGGAGCTCACACTGTTCGGCAAGTAGAGGGGCGAGACATCCCATGAAGAAAGTCATTGTCATTCCCGCAGCCATACTCATTCTCATTCTGGTGGCCTTTGCTACGATGGGTGCATACCGCGTCCCTACGCTTGTGGTCGAATTCGTTGAGAAGCGGCCGGCAGTCGTGGAGAGCGTGGAGTACACCGTTGATGGACTGACGTGTCGCGGCAAGTCGAGAGGCTTCGCAGGGATGATCAGCGGAGTCGAGGGCGTTGTCAGCCTCACGACATACGTTCGCAGCAATACGGCGATCGTGGAATATGATCCCACTCTCACTGATCCGGTTGAGATCGAGACGGCATTCGAGGGGCCGATCGTCCACGAGGACGAGGAGTATTTCCTGTTCAAGGCCAAGAAGTAGCGGTCTCACGCTTGGTGCGGGCAGGTGGCAGTGTCCACAGCTGTGTGGAGCAGGTGCGGTCATTGACAGGATGCCCGAGAATGGGTAGATTGATAGTAGTGAGGCCTGATCAGGCCACGCTCATTGAAAGTCGAAGATGGGGGCGATCTGGCTTCGACGGGGACGAGAGAAGCCCGGATGGCATGCCGAGGTCCCGTTACCTCGTAAAACAGGCGGGAACTTTTCAACTGCCGATTACACACCGGCATACGCCTGCTAAATAAGGCAGACGTCGTCCCACCCGGTCTTGCTCGTGGGGTCGGGATGGGGCGTCGCTCACACGAGCTGGCTTCCGAACTGTGTTGCTGGGTGAGGAAGCGAGATTCTACAGCGACTGGCCCGACTGGTATCCTGCCCTTTGGAGACCGGACGGGTGAGATTCAAACAAAGGGACAAGCATGTAGAGATCCGAGTGGAGCCGTTTTCGGACGCGGGTTCGATTCCCGCCGCCTCCACCACGTACGGAGAAGGCCCCGACCGCTTGGCGGTCGGGGCCTTCCCACTGTGTGCTTCTTCAAGAAGTGCGCCCAGAGCAGCGCGGGTCTAGCGATACAGGGACTTGATGGCAGTCCAAGTCTGCTGCTCGACGGCTGTCACGACGACATCAATATAGCCGGTCGCATAATGAGGATCAGCGCCAAAGAGATCGCCCCAGAGTTCCCACTGAATCTGCGTGCTCGTCATCACCGCGGGAAGAGTTACGTCGACCCATACGTCCGTGCCCTCGGTGCTGTAGATCTCACCGTAGCCGCCATTGTTGTCGGCCCAGATGGCGGTCGGTACGGTGGGGGTCACGGTCGTCGACCAACTGGGCCGCGTGGCAGTGATCATGGTGTAGCCCATTGTGGCCTGGTTAGCGAAGGTACCCGCACCGAAGGGGAAGTGAATCTCAACATTCGTGATCCACTCAGCGTCCGGCGACGCATTCTGAACGAAGAAGACAAACATATAGGTGTTGCCGGGACTCACCGTGGTCGGCGAGAGAAGCGTGACGGTGGCGTTGCCGATGTCACGCGCTGCAACCGGCAGGGTGAGTGCCAGGACGAGAAGAGCAATAGCAAGAATCTTCATGATCTTCCATCCTTTCAGTGTGTAAGGATTGAGATGTAGGCGAGAATACACAGTTTGACAGTTGCTCAGCAGGCCACCTCCCTTCACACAGGTGCCGCGCCAGCAGGTAGGACTTCCTGACTACAAACCAAGAATACCACCAGACCTCTTTCTCGTCAAGCGCTTTTCGAGTGATTGAAGGCAGGGTCGTCGCCCCACGGCGAGACAATGTGCCCTCCATGTCGTGCGGGGTTCCTTGACCCGCCACCACGAGCGTGCTAGCATCCGAATTGGCAGCCTTTCTTGGCCCGGTGCAATCCCGTTCTCCAGGCGTGGGCGCTGCAACCGACGACAGGTCTTGCTCTTAGCGTTCCAAGTGGCTTCCGGGAGGGGGCGGTGGGCAGGTAGGGCTCGTTGTCTGCCTGGAGGCGGCGGAAGAACCGGTTCTTGTCCAGGGGGGCCGATGCGTCTCGGTGACATTACACTGACAGTGCTCGACGCAGAGACGTTTCTGTACGATGGAGGCGCGATGTTCGGCGTCGTACCGCGCGTCATCTGGGGCAGACTTCTGGAGCCAGACGAGCAGAACCGGATCCGACTCGCCGTCAGGCCGCTTCTCATCACTACCCCTGATTCGAAGATCCTGGTCGACACAGGGTTCGGAACACGCCTGAGCAAGAAAGAGCACAAGATCTTCGGGCTGGGGGAAGGCAATAATGTGGAGTCGGCGCTCGCGGCCGTTGGCGTCGGACCGGAGGAGATAGATACAGTCGTCCTGACGCATCTCCACATCGACCACGCGGGCGGGGCGACCAGGAACGAAGGTGGCAAGGTGGTTCCGGCATTTCAGAACGCCCGGTATCTCGTGCATGAACTCGAGTGGGAGGACGGTCTGGAACCGGACGTAATAAGCGCTGCCGCCTACCGGCGTGATGACTATGTCCCACTCATGGACGCCGGGGTCCTCGAACTCATCGGTGACGAGCGGGATCTGGGGCACGGAGTGACAACAGTCCTGACGGGTGGACACTGCCGTGGTCACGTTATGGTCGTTGTCGAGACGCTTTCAGGAACTGCCGTCTACCCGGCAGACCTCATTCCAAGCAGACATCATTTTCGCGGGGCGTATGTGGCCGGCGTGGATCTCTTCCCGCTGGATGTAGTGGAGCAGAAGATGCAGCTTCTGGAAGCCGCAGCGCGTGGCGGGTGGACCCTGATCCTCGACCATGATCCCGATGGAGCGGTCGGTTGTGTGGTTGAGGTCGAGAATGGTCGATACCGTTTTGAGGAACTGCCGGACTGATGACCGCGGGGCAACCGGCGACGAATTGCAACACAGATAGCCGAGCGGCAATCGGGTGCGAGCCACGACAGCAGCATGGCTGGGCAGGCACGGTCTTTAGAAACCAATAGGAGATAGCACATTGGCAAACGAGAGGATTCTCGTTCTGAACCCCGGATCAACCACGACGAAGTTAGCGGTCTTCGAAGGCGAGAAGTGCATCCTTGAGGATACGATCAGACACAGCAAGGAAGATCTCGCGCAGTTTCGACATATTTCAGAACAACGAGACTACAGAGAGTCGCTGATTCTCGCGTTTCTCTCGGAGCACGGGATAGCCCTTGATTCACTCGCCGGGACAGTGGGCAGGGGAGGGCTCATGCGGCCGATCAAGAGCGGGACCTATGCCGTGAACGATGCGATGCTCGAGGATCTGGAGAACTGTTACCTCGGCGAGCACGCGTCGAATCTTGGCGCAGTGCTGGCGTATGAGACTGCTCGTGAGGCGGGTGTTCCCGCATTCGTTGTGGACCCCGTTGTCGTGGATGAGATGAACCCGATGGCGCGGTTCTCAGGTGCGCCCGAACTCCCGCGTATGAGCATAGCCCACGCTCTCAACGTCAAGGCGACTGCCAGACGCGTCGCGCGTGAGATGAAGCGCGAGCTTTCCGAACTTAACCTTGTCGTCGCACATCTGGGAGGCGGCACGAGTGTCGTGGCGATTCGGCAGGGGAAGATGACAGACGTCAGCGGCGCGATTTCGGCGGGTCCCTTCACGCCCGAGCGAGCAGGCAGCGTTCCTATCATGAAACTCGTTGATATGTGTTTCTCGGGTGACTTTGCCGAGGCTGAGGTGAAGAAAAAGCTCATGGGTGGCGGTGGTCTTGTCGCGTACCTGGGCACGAACGATGCGCGCGAGGTGGAGAACAGAATCCAGGCGGGCGACAAAGAGGCGGAACTTGTGATGGATGCTATGATCTATCAGATCGCGAAGGAGATAGGAGGCATGGCGACGGTGCTCGAGGGTAAAGTAGACGCCGTGATCATGACCGGGGGGCTTGCGAACTCCGAGTACATCATGAGCAGACTTGCTGATCGTGTCGGTTTCATTGGCAAGATCGTGATAGCACCGGGCGAGGACGAACTCGAGGCGCTGGCGCTCGGCTGCCTGCGTATCCTGAGGGGTGAGGAAGAGGCGCTCGAGTATCCTGGGGGATGATATGAGGGATCTTCACGACACGGGTTGGATCGAGGTCATCTGCGGCAGCATGTTCTCGGGCAAGAGCGAGGAGCTCATCCGGCGCTTGAGGAGAGCGAAGATCGCCAAGCAGCGGGTGGTCACCTTCAAACCAGCCATAGACGACAGATACGATGAGGACGACATAGTTTCCCACGATGATCGCCGGATCGAATCGATCAGGGTGAAAAGCGCCGCTGAGATACTCGACTACGTGGATGAAATCACCGACGTTGTCGGTATCGACGAGGGCCAGTTCATGGGTAAGGAGCTACCCGCCGTCTGCGAACAGCTGGCCGGAAGGGGCATCCGGGTCATCGTCGCCGGCCTCGATCAGGACTACCTTGGGAGGCCGTTCGAGCCGATCCCTCAGCTCCTTGCGGTCGCGGAGTACATAACGAAGACGCTCGCGGTCTGCATGAAGTGTGGCAGACCGGCGAATAGGACGCAGAGGATCATCAGGAGCGATGAGCGCGTCATTGTTGGGGCCTCCGAGACGTATGAAGCGCGGTGCAGGGTCTGCTTCGACCCGGGGGAGGCCGAGCCAGAGCGTGTGTAAGGGGAGACCCGAGCACGGTTTGGGGGTGTTACCAGCCGTCGTGTCCTTCAATGGGGATGCGGCGGTTTTGCGTTGCCGGACAGCCACAGGGGGAATATAATGATGAGCTCTATGACTCGTGACCGGAGGCGTCCAAGAGGTGGGAGCCGTGGCGATACACGACAATGTTCGTGATGTGATGGAACGCATTGCTCGATCCGCAGAGCGGGTTCTCAGGGATCCCGGGGATATCAAGCTAGTGGCCGTCACGAAGACGATCGAGATCTCACGCATCGTGGAGGCCATTGAAGCCGGGATCTGCTGTGTCGGTGAGAACCGCATCCAGGAAGCAGCGCGCAAGTTTCCGGAGCTGCCCCCGGTTGAGAAGCACTTGGTGGGGCACCTGCAGACGAACAAGGTCAAGGCTGCGCTCGAGCTCTTCGATGTTATCGAATCGGTCGACAGTGTGCGTCTCGCCCGGGAGATATCGACTCGTTGTGCGGCAGCCGGCTCGGAAGCGAGTGTGCTCGTCGAGGTGAACACGTCCGGCGAGGAGTCGAAATTCGGACTCGAGCCGGGTGATGTACTGGAAGCGCTCGATGAGATGTCCACTCTTCCCGGGCTCAAGGTGATGGGGCTCATGACCGTAGGGGCTTTCCTTCCGGACCCGGACGATGTCAGGCCGTGCTTCAGGATGCTGAGGGGGATTCGGGACGAGGTCGAGGAACGGGTGATTCCCGGCGTATCGATGGATCACCTGTCGATGGGCATGACAAACGATTTCGAAGTGGCGATCGAAGAGGGCGCGACAATGGTCAGAGTCGGAAGAGCTATTTTCGGAGAGCGAGGATAGGCACGTGTTCGTTGCCGGTAACTTCCTGGTGGCTGTCGCATCGATCCTGAATATCATTCTCGAGATATACTCGTACTGTGTGCTGGCGGCGGTGATCATCTCCTGGGTAGCGCCGCGTTCGGTGCACCCCATTATCCTTTTCCTGAGGAGCATAACGGAGCCGCTTTTCTACCGCATACGCCGCGCGCTTCCGTTTCTGTACCGGTCGGGCATTGATTTTACTCCTATCGTGGTTTTCTTCGGGATCGGGTTTGTTAGAAGGTTTGTGGTGTCGACTCTCTATGAGGCGGCCGTGCGACTTCAGTAGGCAGGAGACTTTGACATCGGAGGAAGCACCATGGCAAAGGAACTCACACTCATAGCAAAGATCGAGAAGGCTGTCGGCTACATAAGGAAGAAGAGCGAGATCAAGCCGCAGGTGGCAGTCGTTCTCGGAAGTGGTCTCGGGAAGCTCTCCAACCTGATGACCGTTGACGCCGTGATTCCGTTCGAGAAGATCCCGTATTTTCCCAAGTCGGGTGTCGAAGGACACGCCGGGGAACTCGTGCTGGGCAAGATCGGCCGCAAGCGTGTTGCTCTCATGAACGGCCGTGTTCACTACTACGAAGGTTACACGATGCAGGAGGTCACCTTCCCGATCCGCGTGCTGCGTGCACTCGGAGCGAAGAAGCTGATCCTGACCTGCGCGGGCGGCGGCATGAACCCTCTGCAGGAGAAGGGTGATATCATCGCCATCGTCGACCAGATCAACCTGACGGGTGACAATCCTCTCATTGGTCCGAACGACAAGTCGCTGGGGACGCGTTTCCCGGATATGTCGCAGCCGTATGACAGGGAGTACGTCAAGCTGGCTGAGGAGATCGCGCTAGAGGAGCAGATCCCTCTCAAGAAGGGCGTCTTTGTCGGCGTAGCCGGTCCGTGTCTTGAGACTGCGGCGGAGTATCGTTTTCTCAGCATGATCGGTGGAGACATAGTAAGCATGTCGATGGTCGCCGAGAATATCGTCGCAATCCACGGTAAGATGAGAGTGGTTGGACTCGCCGTGGTCACGGATCTGTGCCTTCCGGACGCGTTGGAGCCGGCAAGCCACAAGGAGATCCTCAAGATAGCGCGGGCGACCGAGCCCAAGTTGACACAGCTCGTGTTCAGGCTCATCGAGAAGATGTAGAAGTTCCGCGCGATCGCGCCGGGGCATCCCGGCCTGAGTGGCGGAGGCAAGGAATAGATATGGGGTTCAGAGAATTTCCGAGAAGTATGACGGCTCCCGATCTCGAGCGCGAGGTGCTTGAGTTCTGGGACAACGATCATACATTCGAACGGAGTGTGAGTGCCCGCGAGGGCGCCGAGCGCTTTGTTTTCTTCGAGGGTCCTCCCACTGCCAACGGGCATCCCGGGACTCATCATGTGCTCGCCAGAACCATCAAGGATATCATCTGCCGCTACAAGACGATGTCCGGCTATCAGGTTGAGCGAAAGGCCGGTTGGGACACGCACGGTCTGCCCGTGGAGATCGAGGTGGAGAAACGGCTCAACCTCGAGAACAAGGAGGACATTGAGAAGCTCGGCATCAGCGAGTTTGTGAAGCAGTGCCACAAGAGTGTCTTCACCTACAAGGAAGAGTGGGAGGAGCTCACCGGGCGGATGGCGTACTGGGTCGATATGACAGATCCGTACATCACGTGCTCGAATGATTACATCGAATCCATCTGGCACATCCTCAAACTGATGTGGGATCGCGGTCTCATCTACCAGGCGCACAAGATACTTCCGTACTGTCCCCGATGCGGAACGCCGCTATCGAGCCACGAGGTGGCACAGGGTTACGCAGATACGGAGGATCCCTCGGTCTTTGTCAGAATGAAGCTCAAGGGGGAGAAGGCGACCTCGTTCCTGGTCTGGACGACTACACCGTGGACGCTTATCTCGAACGTGGCCATTGCTGTCGCGCCGGATGAGACGTACGTCGTAGTCGACAACGGTGAGGAGAGGCTGATCCTTGCCGAGGGGTTGCTGTCCGTTCTGGAAAGCCGTGACGAATCCGGCGCGGGGGCGGGTCGGACCAATGACGGGGACGTTGCAGGCGGAGCCGCCGCCGAAGGTCGCGTTTGGGAAGTCGTTGAGAAGAAGAAGGGTGCGGATCTCCTGGGAACGGAGTACGAGCCGCTCTTCAGCTTCGTGCCATTCGACGAACGGGGTCACTATGTGATCGCAGGTGATTTCGTCACGCTTGAGGACGGAACCGGCATCGTGCATATCGCCCCGGCATTCGGTGAGGACGACAACCGCGTCGGCAAGGAGAACGCTCTGCCGTTCCTGCAGCCCGTGGATGGCACAGGGAGGTTCACGGAGGAGATAACGCCGTGGGCCGGCATGTTTATCAAAGACGCCGATCCTCTCATTATGGAAGACCTCAAGGTACGTGGACTCCTGTACAAGCGGAGCACCGTGGTGCACACGTACCCGTTCTGTTGGCGGTGTGATTCCCCTCTCGTCTACTATGCGCGAAACTCGTGGTACCTCCGGACGACTCAGTTCAAGGACGAGATGATGGAGAACAACCGCGCGATCCATTGGCACCCGAAGGAGATAGGCCTCAACCGTCTCGGCAACTGGCTCGAGAACAACATCGACTGGGCCATCTCGCGCGACCGGTACTGGGGCACACCTCTCAACATCTGGATCTGTGACGAGTGTGGAGCGATGGACTCCGTGGGTAGCATCAAGGAGTTGAAGGATCGGGCGGTCGGCCTGCCCGACGGCGAGCTGGACCTTCACAAACCAGTGATCGACAGTGTGCGTCTCAAGTGCCTCAAGTGCGAAGGTTCGATGACCAGAACGCCGGAGGTGATCGATTGCTGGTTCGACACCGGCAGTATGCCGTACGCACAGTGGCACTGGCCGTTCGAGAACGCCGACAAGTTTGACAAGAACTTCCCCGCCGACTTTATCGCCGAGGGAGTCGATCAGACGCGGGGCTGGTTCTACTCATTGCTCGCCATCTCGACTATCATCTCCGGTACCTCGTCTTTCAAACGCTGTATCGTGAATGATATGGTGCTCGACAAGAACGGCAAGAAGATGAGCAAGCGCATCGGCAACATTGTCAACTCGATTGAAATAATGGAGAGAGACGGAGCTGACGCCCTCAGGTGGTACATGATGGCGGCCAGCCCACCGTGGATCCCGACACGATTTGATCTGGCCGGTGTGACAGAGACGGCAAGCAAGGTGGTGGGGACGTTCCGCAATACCTACGGCTTCTTCTCCCTCTATGCCAATATCGATGGATTCGATGTCGCCGAGCATGATGCACCGCTCTCCGAACGGCCGACAATGGATCGGTGGATCCTGTCCCGTCTCTACTCGACTGTGGCCGCCGTTACTCTGGCCATGGAGAGTTACGACATTACAAAGGCAGTTCGCAGACTACAGCAGTTCATGCTCGAGGACATGTCAAACTGGTATGTGCGGCTCTCGAGGGCGCGGTTCTGGAAGGGAGAGATGGATGAGGACAAGCGTGCGGCATATGTGACGCTCTTCGATGTCCTCCTGACCACATCGAGAATGATGGCTCCGTTCGCACCACTCATTGCGGAGGCCGCCTTCCGGAGTCTCTGTGAGGGCGCGGGAGATGAGATCATGGCTCGCGTCCACGGGTGTATGGCGGACAGCGTGCACCTGTGCACGTTCCCGACTGTTCCTGACGGTATCATAGATGAGAAGTTGGAAGCCGACATGGGGATGGCGAGAGCGATCGTTGTTCTCGGGCGTGCCGCGAGGAACGTCTCCGGCATCAAGGTGCGGCAGCCGCTCTCCAGAATTCTTGTCTCTGGTGTCCCCGGGGCGTCCAGATCGGGTATTGAAGCACTCGAGGAGCTGATACTGACAGAACTCAACGTCAAGAGCTTGGAGTGGGCTGAAGCCGGCACACTGGCGGCACTCAAGGCATCACCGATCTTCCCGGTTCTCGGGCCGAAGCATGGGAAAAACGTCAATCAGGTTGCGGAGGCCATCCGTGTACTCGCTGAGGAGGATGTGAACGTTCTCGCGGGGGGCGGGAGTATCAGCGTGGCGCTAGGTGAGGAAACGGTTATCGTCGAATCCGGCGATGTGGAGATAGAGACGGAACCGCGGGCCGGACTGGCCGTGCAGGCGGATGGCGCCCTGACGGCTGGTCTTGATCTCGAGCTCACGGATGAGCTTATGGATGAGGGGTTCGCACGGGAGATGGTCAACAAGATACAGTTCATGAGGAAGGAGGCCGGCTTCGAAGTGGTGGACAGGATTAACGTCTACTATGAGGCTGGTCCACGTCTGACAAAGGCTGTGGAGTGCTTCGCTTCCAGGATATCAGGTGAGACTCTTGCAGAAGGTCTCACGGAGGGAAGGGAAGCAGGTGAGCTGGGACGGGAATGGGATATCAACGGCGAGAAAGCATGGATCGCGGTCGAGCGCGTGAAGAGAACGGAATCGGCCTGATCGCGGAAACTCGCACGGTGGAGGTGATGAGTTGAACAAGAAGGACATTAAACACTTCGAGGAGAGGCTCATTGAAGAGCGGGTGAAACTCCTGAAGGAGCTGGGATATTTTGAGGACAAGATCTTCAATGAATCTCAGCGCAATGCAGCGGGAGATCTGTCCGCCTATTCGGTCCACATGGCGGATCAGGCGAGCGATGCACAGGAGCGGGAGAAGGCATATCAGATGGCTTCATCCGAGGGGCGCTTGCTTTATCACATCGATGAGGCTCTGGCTCGCATCGCTGATGCGACGTACGGAAAATGCATGGTGTGCGAAAAGGCCATCAGGAAGCCGCGACTTGAGGTTGTCCCGCACGCGCGCTTGTGTATAGAGTGCAAGAAGGCGGAGGAGAATGGGGACCTCGACCACGACAAGGAGTAGGCCCGCAGAGAATGTGACTGACGGGGCGAGCGTCGAGGGGGGAGGACGGCCTATCACGGACGCAGCGGGCAGGCAAGCAGGGCGCATACCGGCCATGTTCCTGATAGCCGCTGTCATTGTCATGTTTGATCAGGTCACCAAGGCGGTCATCGTCCACTCAATGCGCATGTGGGCTTCCATTGACATACTTGGCTCGGTCGTGCGTCTCACGAGGACGCATAATTCAGGAGCCGCATTCGGTTTGTTCAAGGATGGGCGGGTCGTCTTCATCATCATTTCCGCCGCTGCCTCGATCGCTATCATCCTCTTCAGACGCGAGATTGCGAAAATGCGGTCGTGGGAACGGGCATCGTTTGGCCTCATCCTGGGTGGTGCTGTCGGGAATCTGATCGACCGGGTCCGGGTCGGCTCGGTTGTGGATTTTCTTGACATCGGTATCGATTCGCACCGCTGGCCGGCTTTCAATGTTGCCGACAGCGCTATAACCATCGGCGTTACCATTCTCGCTTTCCATCTCATCTTTCTGGCGCACCCACATCCTGAATCAGCACCGGAAGACAACCGGGAGAGCTGATGAGAAGACGCATCGTGTTGGTAGTTCCCAGTGATGCTCCTTCTGACAGGTTGGATCACTACATCGGAACGCATGCCTCCGACATGTCCCGCACCAGGGCAAAGGACATCATATCATCCGGCCTTGTGACGCTGAACGGTGAGACAGTGAAGCCGTCCGTCACCGTCGTTCCGGGAGATCGTATCGAGGTCGATGTTCCCGAGCTGGAGCACCTCTCGGCAGCGCCAGAGGATATCCCACTGGATATATGCTACGAAGACGAACACCTGCTCGTCGTTAACAAGTGCGCCGGCATGGTTGTTCATCCCGCTCCAGGTTCTTACTCCGGTACGCTCGTGAATGCGCTCGTCGGGCGCGGCTGCGAGCTGTCCGCGTTGGGGGGAAGCCTCCGCCCCGGCATCGTGCACCGTCTCGACCGCGACACGTCAGGTCTCATTGTCGTGGCGAAGACGGACGAGGCACACCGCAGACTGTCTGCCATGTTCGAAGCTCGGGAGGTGCGGAAGACCTACCTTGCACTTGTCTGGGGTGTGTTTGATGAAACAGCTGGGACGATTGAGGCTCCGATCGGAAGACGTCGATCAGACAGGAAACGGATGGGTGTCGTTCCGGACGGTCGCACGGCGACGACCGGATGGCGCGTGCGCGAGCAGTTCCCCTACAGCACATTCATGGAGATCGATCTCAAGACCGGCCGGACGCACCAGATCCGGGTTCACATGTCGCACATCCATCGTCCGATTATAGGAGATGCGGACTACGGAAGGATCCGCCCGTCGTTCGGGGACGTCCCTCCGCACTACCGTCGTCAGGCAGAGAGGTTGAACGGACGAGCAACTCACCAAGCTCTCTTCGCGCGCCACCTTGCATTCATACATCCCATGACGGAAGTCCCCATTGAACTCGCGACACCAATGCCCGACGACTTTGCGAGCCTTCTCGCTCTTCTCCGTCATCCCGAGGGCGAGACCGGCCGGGTGATTGGTATCGATCCGGGAGAGGCACGCATCGGGGTCGCTCTCAGCGATGAGGGGAGATACCTCGCCTCGTCACTCGAGACGCTGGAGGGGTTGGGTGATTCCGCAGCCGCGATCCGGATATCGGAGATCGCGAGCGAACGCGGCGTTGACACGATCGTCGTAGGCTATCCCATCCATATGGATGGAACTATAGGGCACCGGGCGATGCGCTCAAGGGAACTCGCGGTTAGATTGGAGGACACCAGTCGCTGCCGAGTTGTACTCCACGATGAGAGGCTATCGAGTGCTGAGGCCGAACGTGTTATGAAGGAGAAGGGGGAGCGGAAGCGGGGGAAGAAGGGTAGGGTCGATCAGATTGCAGCATCGATAATTCTGCAAGGCTATCTTGATGCGCAAGCGATACAGAGGTGACAAACCACGGCTGCCGCGAAGGAACCGTGCCTGGTTCGTTCGTGAGCTTGTCTTCCTCGCCGTAGTCGGCGCTCTCCTTCTCTACGCGCTTGGCCACGTCGTTGCGTTCAGGTCGACACGTGAGATCGAGCACCGCGTTCTGGTGGAGATCCCTGAGGGGGCGAGTGTTGGTGAGATAGCAGCGATGCTGGAGGGCTTGGGACTCACGGTCGCTCCTCGGAGATTCGTGCTCGCGGCGAGGATCCTCGGCTACGAAGAAAAGCTTCAGGCTGGTTCGTACGAATTCGGTCCGCGTTTCTCTGAGATGGATGTACTCACGGCTCTGAGCCGGGGTGAGGTCGCCGTTCGCCGGGTGACAATCCCTGAGGGGTCCAGGGCAGAGCAGATAGCAGTGATTCTCGATGTGGCCGTTGGCATGGATTCGAACGAGTTCGTGGAGCGAGTGCATGACCCTGCGGTCGTGGCGAGGCTCGGTTTCCACGCGCCATCGCTCGAAGGCTATCTCATGCCGGACACGTACCGTGTCGAACTCGACATGACGGTCAGCGGGGCGATTGAGATGATGACCTGGGGGACAAGGCGGGTCATGGAGCGCTATTCGTCAAGGGCCGAATCGCTGGGCATGACGATGCACGAGATTCTCACGCTGGCATCGATAGTCGAATCTGAGGCAATGCTCAACCGCGAGCGGTCGCGGATCTCTGCGGTGTACCACAATCGTCTCGACAGCGCCTGGAGGCTCGAAGCGGACCCGACCGTGCGCTACGCGAAGGACGTTTATCACCGGAAGCTCTACTATAGTGACCTGAGATATGAATCCCCCTACAACACGTATCGCAACAAGGGGCTTCCGCCGGGGCCGATATGCAGCCCGGGGATGGCCTCGATTATCGCCGCGCTCTATCCACTGGAAGGAAACGACGAATACTTCTTCGTAGCGAACGGAGACGGCACACACACTTTCACGCACACATTCCGCGAGCACTCTCAAGCACGAGAGCGGATCGCTCAAGAGCGCAAGAAGCAGGTTCAATTTCCCCTTGACGCTGGCCTTGGCGAGTGATAGCGTGCACCGTCAGGCAGGGACGTTCGATCGTTTGATCGGGCGGTACGTGTTGCTTTAGGCCAACGTTGCTACTGGGAGACAGAGTCCTGTGACCGTGAGAACTACGGCCATCTTTGCCGTCGCGACCGTAATGATCGCAATGGGTTTCTGGTCGCTTTCGCGCGGGTCGCTCACGCTGGCTCCTGTGCTGCTCGTCGCCGGCTACTGTGTGGCAATTCCGGTGGCTATAATGGCGGGTGGAAAGCGGACCGATGATCGGTCCGATGGCAGCGACGAGTGAAGGGCGAATAGCTCAGTTGGTTAGAGCACCTGCCTTACACGCAGGGGGCCACAGGTTCGAGTCCTGTTTCGCCCACCAGCATGATTATGAATCCGGAAAGCTCCAGGGGAATTGCACAAGGGGGCACGTGCTCTCTGGAATGAGGAGGTGAGTCACCAGAACTGCTACGATGAAATGTCACCGAGAACCGATGAGTGGAGTGGAGACACGCCGCGTGAATGGAGGTAATGACAATGAAGCATCTAGTGATAACGCTTGCCATTGTGGCAATGCTCGCTGTTCCTGCGGTGGCGGGAATGAATCCCGACTGCAAGGTCTTTGTGACGTTCGACGACAGTGCGACGGACTACGCCGAAGTTGAGGCAGGCGCGCGCGTCGACCCTACGATCTACACGAATGTTACCGGCTACATCGGCATGTGTGATTTCTCGAGCTGGACAACGATCTCTCTGATGGTGTCTGTTGATGCCGGAGTGTCTGGGGCTACGTCGTACGCGAGCCTTCTTCCTGGTGGGCTGGCCATCGGTACTTGGGAGGGGGGCATAACGCTCGCGTCTACGGATGCGATCACGGCTGCCGCGGACGGCCCGTTCTACTTCTTTGCTACTGCCGGTCTTTTCGTTGTTGGCGGCGCGGGTGAGGTGAAGGTCCTCGACCATGGTGAGTACCCACGCTGGGTCGTTGACTCCGTGGGTGATGTCGACTACTACTGCCTGTGGCAGAACGGCGGCGTCAACATGGATCCGGCGGGCATCGAGCCGGGGTGCTTTGGTGATACGGCGGTAAAGACGGAAACCTGGGGTAGCATCAAAG
>JAUVLP010000128.1 GCA_030600655.1 Candidatus Eiseniibacteriota bacterium | reverse complement strand
GAGGGCACGATCCCGGAATGGACCGGGATCTCACCCGACATCGTTGTTCATCAAACGGTCGAGGATCTTAAGGAGGGCCGAGATACAGTTCTAGAGTACGCCATCAAACATATGGAGAAGAGGATGAGCCCTTGACTGCGTCGTGGATCCCGCCAGGATTTCGACCGATGCCATTGGTTGATGCTCCCGATTGGTCACACAGGTTGGTGCTGCAAGGAAGTTTCTTCAGCCGCTTAGCTAGCGTCTGAACCCGACCCGCGTGGCTGACCCGCGCGACGCACACGGCCCGGCGTCTGCTGATTTGAGACATGTCCATATGACAAACTACTACGCAGCGCGGCTGTCCGGTGGCCGCTTGCAGAAATGCTACGAACTCGCGCCGCCTCGGGTGCAGCAGTACCTCGAGAGCGAGATACTGCACGTGCTTGAGCGAATCGGCCGGGACGATGCCGTTCGCGAACTCGGATGTGGCTATGGCCGCGTCACGGTCCGTCTCGCCGAACGTGTCAGGAGCGTTGTTGGAGTCGACGTTGCGGAAGAGAGCTTGTCTCTTGCTCGAACGCTCGCTGGACCAAATACGCGATGCGAATTCCTGCTCATGGATGCGCTTCACATGACGTTCGGCGATGACTCGTTCGACGTCGTGGTGTGCATTCAGAATGGGATCTGCGCGTTCGGGGTTCCTCGGAATGAGCTTCTGCGGCAGGCGCTGCGCGTGGCCAGACCCGGGGGCCGTCTGATCTTCTCCACATACTCGGACACGTTTTGGGAAGACCGTCTATCGTGGTTCGAGCTGCAGTCCTCCGAGGGGTTGCTTGGTCCCATTGACCGTCGCCCTACAGGAGACGGCGTCATCGTGTGCGAAGATGGATTCCGTTCCGGAGCGGCGACTCGCAGGGAACTCGAGGAGTTGTGTGGGGAGCTGGGATTCACGGCCGACATCACGGAGGTAGATGGGTCCAGTCTCTTCTGTGAGATTTCCAAGCCGTGTGCTACATAACTACCGCATGCAGCCACCCGCTTGATCAGCGCTTGGATGGTGGCATAACCCGGATCTCTGGAGGCTGAATCGATGCCCAAGAACCCTGTGGGCGCCATTCTTGGTCTCGCTCTGTTCGCGCTCGGGGTCTTCATTCTCGTGCGGCACGGAGGCATCGGCGGTGTCATCCCTGCCCTGATCGGAGCGTCGCTCGTGTAGCTGACGCGCGGTCCGTTGGACAGCGCACAACAGAGAGTGGAGGGAGCCAGCATGTTGACCGGTCGGATCATACTGCTTTTCCTCTCTATTGCCCTGCAGGTTACAGCGGCGATATGTGCATTCCGTCTCATCCCTCTGACCAAGAGAAGGGCCGCGTGGCTGTTCATCTCGTCCGCGGTGTTTCTCATGGCCTGCCGGAGAGCTGTGACTCTTCTAGGGATCTTTGTTCCCGCCCATGGGAAATTGCTGAGATGGACCGCCGCTGAGGGAATTGCTCTCGCGATCTCGGGTCTCGTCCTGGCGGGAGTCCTTCTGATCGCCCGTGTCTTCAGAGAGAAACTCCGCGTCGAAGAAGAGCTAGAGACCGCAAACAGCCATCTTGAACGGGTGAACTCCGTCCTGCAGGCCATCCGAGACGTCAACCAGCTCATCGTCAGGGAGAGGGATCTCAACAAGTTGGTGGACGAGGCCTGCCACATCCTCGCTGAGACGAGAGCATACCGGCTCGTCTGGATCGGTTTCACTCAAGAGGATTCCCCGCGCGTTGTCCCTGTGGGGCACGCGGGATACGAAGAGGGGTACCTGTCGAAGATCAATGCTACCTGGGACGATTCCGAACGCGGAGAGGACGCTATCGCAACGGCAGTGACGACGAGACAGCCCTTGGTGGTGCGAGATATCGCCCATGATCCGCGGTTCGCATCATGCCGTGAAGAGGCACTCAAGCGCGGATACGTGTCGTCGGCAACCTTGCCGCTTGTCGTTGGAGAGAGGGTCTGTGGCACGCTCAGCGTCTACGCTGGAACCTCGGATGTCTTTGACGACGACGAAGTGGATCTACTCAAGGAGATGGCAGGTGATGTGGCCTTCGCCATCCAGAGCATTGAGGACGAAGAGGCACGTACGCGGGCGGAGAAGGAGGCTTGGGTGTCGGACAGGAGGTTCCGGGCCTTGATGGAAGGCGCCCCCGTCGGCATCTTGATCAGCAGTCCAGATGGAAGCGTCATGGACGTGAATGCGGCTGCCCTGAGAATGCTCGGGTATGACTCGAAGGGAGACTTCCTCAAGGTGCCTACCTCTCACCACTACTTCGAAGAGGAGGATAGGGAACGGTTCCACGAACTTCTTGGAAGCGGTCCTGTCAGGGACTTCGAGGTACGATTGAGACGCAAGGACGGAACTGTGTTCTGGGTATCCATAGCGTCCGTAGCACAGGCGGAAGAAGATGGAGCAGTTCGATTCATCAAGTCGTTTCAGGACATTAGTGAGCGCAAGCGGGCAGAGGAGCAGCTGAAGCTGTTCTCGCAGGCTGTTGATGGCTCCGCTGATGCCATGGTAATGGTAGACCTCGATGGCAAGTTTACGTACGTGAATCGTGCGTATTCCGACATGTTTGGCTACTCGAGAGAGAAACTGGCAGGGAAGAACCTCTCATTCTGTCACCCCGGCCAGGAGCAGAACCTGGAAGAGGCGATGAAGGCAACGGCGGAGGGAAGCTGGACGGGCGAGTTGACGAGCAGAAGAAGTGATGGTCAACTGCTGCAGATAGCAGTGTCGTCGTCGAGAGTAGTGGACGGCCGCGGGAATCCTGTTGCGCTGATGGCCAGTGTCAGGGATATGACTGAACTCAAGAGGCACGAGAGCCAACTCCGACAAGCCCAAAAGATGGAGGCGGTCGGAACGCTTGCCGGGGGCATTGCCCACGACTTCAACAACCTTCTGGTGCCGATTCTGGGATTCGCGGAACTCGCCCTCGCCGGTGTGCCTGAGGGGAGCAAAGCGCGGGAAGATGTGACCCAGGTACTAAAGGCTGGGGGGAGAGCCAAGGATCTGGCAGCTCAGATCCTTGCGTTCAGCCGCCAGGAGGAGGCGGAACGGAAGCCGGTGCAACTCGCCCCGATCATCAAGGAGGCACTCAAACTGCTGGTTGCCGCGCTGCCAAGTACGATCGAGATCCGTCAAAACATCGGGCCGGACACGCGCGCAGTCAACGCCGACCCGACACAGATACACCAGATTCTGATGAACCTCTGCACGAACGCGGAGCGCGCGATGCCCGGCGGAGGGGTCCTGGAGGTCTCGCTCGAGAACGTCGAACTCGATGAGGAGCGCGCCGTCGCGATTGAGGGCTTGCGAGCCGGTTCCTACGTAAGGCTCACCGTCAGCGACACCGGTTGCGGCATGGACGAGGAAACGCTGAAGCGCGTCTTCGATCCGTTCTTCACCACCAGAGATCCAGGCGAGGGCACAGGAATGGGTTTGTCTGTCGTCCACGGCGTCGTGGAGAGCCACGAGGGCGCTATCACCGTTGACAGTGAACTGCACCGGGGGACGACCTTCGATGTCTACCTGCCGGCGGTGGAATCCATCGCCGAAGACGCGCCCGAGACCAGGGAACGAGTACACGGAGGAAGCGAATCGATCCTCTTTGTTGATGACGAGGCCCCGATCGCGGAGATGGGGAGTGAAACACTCACACGGCTGGGCTACCGCGTCACCACGCGGACCAGCAGTGTCGAGGCTCTGGAGCTGTTCCGATTCAAACCTGGGGCGTTTGATCTCGTCATCACGGACCAGACGATGCCAAACATGAGTGGGGCTGACCTGGCAAGGGAACTCCTTCAGATCCGCCCGGACATCCCGATTCTCCTTTGCACCGGCTTCAGCCGTGCTGTTACATCGGAGTCAGCCCGTGCCCTGGGGATGCGGGAGTTGGTGATGAAGCCGATCGTAGGGGCCGAACTCGGGCGAACTGTGCGACGGGTCCTGGACGAGACGTCGGACGAGGAGGGATGAGCAACGGCAAGATCGGGGCCAGGCTCAGGAGTGTCGGTGGCTGACCGCTCGACGATCTGCGGGCCAGGTCGCCTTCGGTCCTGAGCTGGACACTTTCATCGGCCACTCTCCTTTCCTACTCGCTCAGGTGTTCGTACCCACCTCGCACCAGTGGGTCCGCGACGCCGTCCCGCCGGACGAGCGTGCATCCCTTTCCCTCGCTGACGACCCCGCCGATGCACGTGACTTCCGTTCCCGTCACGGCCTCGACGTGCTCGGCGGTACGCTCCACTTCGTTCTTCGGTATCGCAACGACGAGCTCAAACTCCTCTCCGCTCGCCAGCGCAAGCTCGAGCGGATCGATGCCGAGTCGCGCGGCGACGTCAAGCGCGCACGGCGCCACCGGAATGCTGTCCGCGTCGAGCGCGATTCCGACGCCACTCTCTTCAGCGATGTGCCAGATATCCGACGACAGCCCGTCGCTCACATCGATCATCGCGTGCGGCGTGGCCACTTCTATCAGCGCTTGAGCCTCCGCGATGCGAGGCACCGGCGCCAGGTGACGCCGCTTCGCATCGCGCACGCCTCCTTCCTCTGGCAGGCCCTGCGTGAGGGCCCGCAGCCCGGCCTCCGATCCGCCAAGTGCACCGGTGACAACAATGGCATCACCGACGACGGCGCCTGCCCGCGTTACGACGTGATCGCGGTCGACGGACCCGGTCAGGGCAATCGACACCACGAGGCCGCTCGGAGAACTGACCGTGTCACCGCCTACGATCTCGGCTCCGTAGCGGCGGCACACGTCGAGCGCTCCTCTCTAGAGAGCGCCCACATCCTCGTCTGTCATGTCGGGGGGAACACAGATAGAGAGAACCGCGCGCGCGGGGAACCCGCCCATGGCGGCCACGTCACTGACGTTGGCCACCATGCACTTGGCGCCGATCTCCTCGAACGTCGCGTAGTCACGACGGAAGTGAACGCCTTCGACGAACGCGTCGCAGGTGATGAGCTCGAGCTGCCCGGGTGGCTTGTAGACGGCCGCG
>JAUVLP010000106.1 GCA_030600655.1 Candidatus Eiseniibacteriota bacterium | reverse complement strand
GCAGCGCCGGGCGGTGGATTTGGCCGGCAAGGCCGCGCTTCTCAGGAAGGACGACGAAGCGCTGGCGGAGCGTGAAGAAGAGGTTGCCACTGCGGAAGCTGAGCGTGATAGGCAGGCGAAGTGCTGTGATCAGGTCTCGGCGCGCAAGGAGGCAGCCGACAGCGTCCTCGCGATCGAGAAGAAGAAGACAGGGGAACGCAAGGCGGCCGCCAAGACCGTGCACAGATTCAATGCGCTCGTGCCGAAGGTCAGGCAGCTGGCTGAGGGGGCGCGGGAGCTTGATGAGTCCACTGCTGCAGTGACGCGTCTCAAGAGAGAACGGGGGCAACTTCAGCTCAAGAAGGGGGCTCTTGAGAAGTCGGTTGCCAAGGCGCGAGAAGAGCTTTCAACGGTCAGCGACCTGGCTTCCAAGTCGAGCGGATGCAAGGCCAAACTCAAGATTGCAGAGCAGCAGCATCGTCAGCGTTCTGAGCTGGAGGACAAGCGCGACGGACTGGCTGAGGCGAGGAACGAAGCCACTGACTGCAAGATGCGTCTTGATGACGCTTCAGGGAAGCTGCGGTCGGCCAAGGACGAGCTCGGGAAAGTCGGCTCCGACGCCAAGACGAATCAGCAGCAGCTTGCCTCCGCTCAGACCGAGACGGCGAAGCTCAGTGGTCTTGAGTCGAAACTCGAGAAGGCGTCCAAACAGCTTGAACGACGAGAGCATCTGGCAGATCTTCAGAAAGAGCTGAAGGCCGCCAAGAAGTCCGCTGAAGAGGCGGGAACAGCAATTGAAGCCGAGGAGGAGAAACTCCGCAGGCTCCGCGCGGAGTACGATTCGGTGCAGTCGAGCCTGCGGGAGGGACAGGCAGGAGTACTTGCTGGGCATCTCGTCGACGGTGAAGCATGCCCTGTCTGTGGCTCTCTGGATCATCCCTCTCCGGCGAGAGCGGTGAAGAACTTGCCGAGCCAGAAACAACTCAAGAGCTTCAGTGCTACGATTGAGAAGCAGGAAGCGAGCGTCAAGGCTGCCATCTCCGAGCAGCAGAGGTGTCTCGAAACTGTCAGCGGGATCAAGGCTGAACTCAAGAGCGTCAGGAAGGAACTCGGCAAGCTCAAGGAGATGACTGTCACGAAGCTCAAGTCTGCATGCGAGACTGCGGAGACTAGGCTTGAGAAGGCACGGAGCTCACGAAGGCGTGTCGAGTTGCTTGAGGGCAGGCGGGATGAGCTAGCGGACAGTGATGAAAGACTGCATCGGCGCGTCGAGAAGCTTGAGGAAGAACTGGAGAAGGCGAGGGAGAGCAAGCAGGCGGCAGACAGGGCCGTCGGCAAGCTCGAGAGCGTTGTTGAAGCTCTTCAGAAGGAACTGGGGAAGCTGAAGGCTGTTCCCCTCGAGTCAACTGAGGAGAACCTCCGGAAGGCGCAGGAATTCCTCAGGGACGCTCAATTGGCCAAAGAGAGCAAGAAGGAATCCGTCAAGGCTCTCAAGGCTCTGGAGGGGGAGCATCTAGAGACTGACTCCCATCTGTCGAATGTCGGCGAGCAGCTCACCGACGTCACGAAGCGACAGGCCAAGGCGGCAGGCATAGCTGAACAGCTCGAGGCGGAGATTCCCGACGACCTCGCCAGTTCGGATCAGCTGAGAGCCGCCATCGCAGAAGCAGAGGAACTCGTTCGTTCCCTTGAGAAGGCGTACGAGGATGCATCGAACGACGCCAAGGAAGCGGCCACGGAGCAATCGGCGGCCAAGGCAGATGTCGCCGCAGCCAAGAAGTCGCTGAGGACAGCCAAGCAGCGAGCCGTGAAGCAGCGCACGAAATTCAAGACCGCCCGGGAAGCGGCAGGTTTCAAGACGCGGGCCG
This sequence comes from Candidatus Eiseniibacteriota bacterium, assembly GCA_030600655.1. Classification (GTDB taxonomy): domain Bacteria; phylum Joyebacterota; class Joyebacteria; order Joyebacterales; family Joyebacteraceae; genus Joyebacterum. Next base: position 5,698 of record JAUVLP010000106.1, on the reverse strand, counting down.
CATACGAGGAGGCATGTCTCCAGAGAGACGAGCTGTCAGGTCTGAGGTCGGAGATCAAGACGTACGATGCCGACCTTGCAGCGGGGAAGAAGAGGTTCAACGCGGCGAGGACGCATTCCAAAAGCATCAAGAAACCGGATCTTGTAAAGCTGTCTGCGGCGGTGGATGAAGCCGCGCATGCGACAGTCGTCGTGCGCAAACGCAGAGATGACCTGACGCACGACTTGAAGCAGGCAGACGGGTGGCAGAAGGACCTCAGGTCGACCGCGAGCAGGCTGAAGAAGCTCGAGAAGCAATACGAGACCGTAGGGCTTATCTCCGACGTGGCAAACGGCAAGAACGCCGCCGGCATCACGTTCCAGAGATTCGTCCTCGGAGCTCTCCTTGATGATGTGCTTCTCGAGGCCTCTGAGAGGCTGCGGACGATGAGCAAAGGCAGGTTCATTCTTGAACGCGCCCGAGAGCGCAGTGACCGCAGGCGAACAGGAGGACTCGACCTGGTGGTGTTCGACTCGCACACCGGAACGAATCGTCCCGTTCAGAGTCTCTCGGGAGGGGAGAGCTTCCTGGCCTCGCTATCGCTCGCTTTGGGACTGGCAGATGTTGTGCAGGCGTACTCAGGGGGAATCCACCTCGAAACGATCTTCATAGATGAGGGATTTGGTACTCTGGATGCGGAGGCGCTGGACTTGGCAATTCGGACGCTCAAAGATCTGCAGAGCGGCGGACGACTCGTCGGCATCATCTCGCATGTGTCGGAGCTGAAGGAGGTAGTTGATGCGAGGTTGGAGGTGATGGCGGGCAGGAGGGGGAGCAGGGCGAAGTTTGTGATTTGAAGGGGGTGGCGAGTACCACACCGGAACACGTCGTCGCGCTTCCGATCCTGCGCGTGCCGTAGTGGTAGTATAGTGCTCTCCTCTGTGGTAAGATTGGTTGCACAACAGACCAACATGGATGCATACCCGTCATAGCTGCGTGCCAGAGCACGATGGAACTGAGTGGAGTCAAGAGATGGAGTTCCTAGAAACCTTCCGCACGATTTTCTTCTGGCCACAGCTGCCGGACTCGGTAGACGTGACCGTGGCAATGAAAGAGGCGGTTCTGGTGAACCGCGTCTTCTTCGTCATGATCTGGGGTGCGTTTGTCGTGGCCTTAGCGCACGAGCTCATCTATCTCGTGAGGCCCTCCCGCCAAGTCAAGTCTGTGGTTGCGGACATTGACAGTCTGGGTATCAAGATCGTTTCGAAGAAAGATGATGTTGGACGGCTTCACGAGGTACTAAGTCGCGTCCAGGGCAATCTGACACATTGCTGGAGCGAGTTCAAGGATACCCTCATCGAGTATCACGACGGCTCCGTCTTCAACGCTGTCGATGCCGAGAGCTTCTTCAGTGCAGAGCGTGTTAGGAGCTACCTAGTGCTTCCCCCGCGGCTGGTGGCAGAGCTTCCTTCTCTGCTGACGGCTGGGGGCATCCTGGGGACCTTCTTGGGGCTTGCTCTGGGCCTCCGCGATCTCAACACGACTGATCCGGATCTCCTCGCGAAGGGTGTGCAGACTCTTGTGGGTGGCATCTCGACCGCCTACTACACATCGATCTGGGGTGTGACTGCCTCCGTCCTCTTCCTGATTGTTGAGCGCAATCTGTCTGGTGAGCTTAGCAAGAATGTGAAGCGGCTCGTCTCGAAGATTGACAAGCTATTCCAACGAAAGACGGAGCAGGCCATTCTCGTTGAGATGTTGGAGCACACGGGCGAACTTGCTGGGACGATGAAGAGTTTCTCGACCGACCTCTCTGATGCCGTGAGAAAAGCGCTGGAAGAGTCAGTCGCGACTCATTTAGCGCCACACATCGCACGAATGACAGACCTAGTATCATCGGTCGCAACTCATAGCAGGGAGTCACAGGCTGAGGGAGTGAAGAGCCTTGTGGAGAGTGCTCTTGGGCAGATCGGAGAGGGGATAACTGGACAGGTGGAGGCACTATCGGCAGCGATGGGAGGTGCGGTCCAGGACAGCAAGGAATTCTCATCCGACCTGCGTTCGATGCTCGGCGCGATGGCAGACAGGACGTCGGAACAGACAGAGCTAGCTGGTCGCTTCGCCGACATGCTTGCCTATCTAGAGGGGCAACAGACTGACACGGCTGAGGTTGTCAAGCGAATCTCTGATGCAGGGCGCGTCATGTCGGCAATTGCCGATAAGTTCGGCGATGTTCACACGAATGTAGACGGCATGCAGCGGAAGCAGCTCGAGATCACAGAGAGAACCGCGACTCATCTGGAGGACATCCGTTCGGCATCTGCGGATACTGCAATTAGCCTGAACGCGTGCGCCGCCGGAGTTGACAAGACTGCCAGTCTAATCATGGGGCGGGCCGACGAAATCTCCAGCGCCCTGATTGATACCCGTGAATGGCACGATAGAACCGCAGATAACCTTGAGAAGCTCTCGGATAGCCTTGTAGAGACCACGCGCCAGTTCGACTTCGTGAGCAATAGGGCCGCACAAGCAGCTGTGGAACTCAGTGACGTGACAGCGGGGTTGAAGACTGCAGTTGCGGGGCTTGCTGAGCAGGGCAGGGTATTCGATCACGCTTCCCAGAATCTCCACGATTCGTCAAACCAACTCTCCAGTCTGACGAATCGCATGGACGGCTTGCGCTCGGCGCTGGACGGATGTGGAGAGCAGATCGCGGGTGCGGCTCGGGTCATGGGTGAGACTTGGGAGTCCCAGGGCAGGACGGTGTCCGGATTGAACCGTGAGCTCGGCGAGAGCATGCGTAGCTACGCTGAGAGCGTTAGAGACTCAGTGTCCGATAACTTGGCTGTGTTCGACAAGCACCTCGGGGAGGCGACGAAGAGCTTGGGTGTTGTTGTGAAGGAGCTTGAGGACACGATCGAGTTCATTGGCGACCAGCTGGAACGGCTGCGGCCCTAGAGGTGTGAATGGAGCAATCTTCACGGCAATCCTACTGGATGTCCTACAGCGATCTCGCGACGTGCTTGATTCTGGCGTTCGTGCTCATCATTGTATCGATGCTATCCCTCTTGAAGAAGGAGATCTCGGAGACCCTCGGTATCAAGGAAGAGATGATCGAGGATCTGAAAGAGGAGTTCAAGGAGGACGATCTGGCGGTTCGTGTCGATGAGAAGACGGGCGATCTTCTCCTGCCTTCCGAACTCCTGTTCGAGTTCGGAAGCGTGCAGTTGAGTGATCGTGGTCGTACATTCCTCGCCGAATTCATGCCCCGCTATCTTCACGTCGTGTTCGCCGAGAAATTCAAAGAACAGCTGGCAGAGGTCGTTGTCGAAGGGCATGCGGACACTGTAGGTACATACCTCACGAATCTCGAATTCTCGCACAGCAGGGCTTACTCCGTTCTGCGATACCTCATGACCGTTCAATACGATGAACCTACGATGGAGGGACGGCTGCGCGAGTTGGCATCCGCGAACGGGCGAAGCGAATCGGAACCCATCTATGATTCGGAGGGGCTCGTGGAGTGCGCAGCAAGTCGCCGTGTAGAGTTCAGATTCCGGCTCCGTGATGAGAAGACAATCGAGCGCATTCAGGAGATTGTCGGTGGCAACTAACATTGCTTGGCGGCCGCTTGTCGTTCACCCCTTTCACTTAGAGCAGGCGACGCGCGCCATAACGAAGCGATGGGGCATACTTGACCCCGCAGGCATCTCCGAGGACGACCAGCTGCGGATTGAGACAGTGCGAGCCGCTGTAGCATCCGCCGGCTTCGGCGCGAGGCTCAGCAGAAAGGACGCGAAGCTCGCTCTTCGCATGTGCGTTCGAGATGAAGAGAGCATTGAGTGGAAGGAAGCGGCCGTGAGATTGGCTGGTCCGCACCTCGCGGGGTTCGGTCTGAGATTCCTGTGTCACATCTATTGCTTCCGCTTCAACGACAAGCGCCTACGCAAACACGTATCGCGACGGGTTGCTGATAGAGAGCCGGACCGGCGGCCGTTTCCTCCGGAGGTTCCGAAACTCCTGTTTTCCAATGACCCCGCCATGGCACTTGCGCGAGACGCGCTCAAGAAACGCCTCAGGCTCAACGACCTTGAGAGCTGCTACGAGCTTCCTAGCGGGAGCCTCCTCTTGCAGGAGGTGCTTGCCAATCTGCTTCTCAATGCGTCCGGCGACTGGTACGGCGAACTGTCGGAGACGGAGGTGAAGTATGTGTTTGAGAGGGTCTTCACTACGCACGATAGCATGGCTGGATTTGTCGAGAGCGTAGTGCAGGCCTGCCACATGGCGGATTGGAATCCGGAGCGCATCGAGAACACCAGATTCGCCAGGGAGCTGATGGAAACCGTGACGAGCCGCGAAGCTCTAGGCAGTCCGTCGCGGAACGTGGCGCGCTGGACGCTGGCGTCCAAGAAGACTCGGCAGCTGATCCAGTGGTGGATCAACTCGCATGAAATCGCTGAGTTCTTCGACCGAGTGGATGCGAACCCGGACCGGAAAGATTTCTGGAGACGAGCGGCGCGGGTCATACTGGATCTGCATCACTGCGCCTATTGTGGTGTCTTCGCCATGCAGATTGGCGACATCTACTTTGTGGAGTTCGGTGAGATAGGTAACGCCTGCTACGTCTACTCAGCAGAAGACTTCGCAAGTGTGAAATCGGCTTACGACAGATGGGCGTCCAATTGGGGGGAGACGAATCACTTAGTTGCAACCGGCAAGTGGAAGCGGAAGGATATGCTGCTTCGCTCTGGAGTAATCCGCGATGTCCACGGTCGTGAATGTGCCAACGGAGCCGTGCGGCTGATTCACTCATCCGGCATACTGGGGTGGCAGCCCAAGTTCAAGGCAGTTGTTGAGAAACTCACGGGAGCGAGACTTGATTCACGAGTCAGCTAGGGCCGAGTGGAGAGCAGAACCAGTCGTCGACGGTCTGGCGATCTGTCATGCGCTGATCGGCGCGCCGACAGAGGTAGATGTTCCGAGTTCCGCAGCGGACACGACCCTGCTGATTCAGCTGTCGCAGGCTGTGGCTGACGGGCTCGTGCTGCGCGGCGTCCCGCTCGTCGCAAGCTCCACTGCAGGCTGCGTGACGGTCTCGGCGAATTGCATCTATATCGGTTTGGGATACGACAGCGAGGCTGATGAGGACACCCTCGATTTCGCCACCACCCTCGTCGAGTCGCTGCGGGTTCGCATCGAGATCCCGCCGGTCCAGGCTGTACGCATCGAGCTCCGTGCGAAGGGCACATTTGACGACGCTCGTTTCCAGGTAACCCCCAGCTTGTTTCTACCACCAAGGCAGCCCTTCATTGGTCGACGTGTTGGTGCCTTCCTCACTCATGGTGACGGATGGACAAGCATGTTGCCGCCCAGTGTCTACTCTCTTCTCGAAGTGCTGGACATACCTCCAGGTGAGAGCGGAGTTGAACGTATGCAGTGGTGGGGGCGGGTCAGGCCTCTTGCGGAGTTGGCTGGCGCCGCTCTGGATCCCTATCTATCTAGGGAAGAGGTCGTCATGGTTGACAGCGTGAAGCCAGTCGTGGAGCGAACGGAGTCGGGTGACATCCTGCTCTCCGCCGCGCCCGATGGAGAGTTTGAGGCGCCGTTTCGCGTTAAATTCGACCGCTTCGCTAATGTTCAGGGGAAATACAACATCGATGGAAGCTCTCCCGGAGCCCGAGTCAGGCTCGTTCCCTCCGTGCGCGCACGCGAGGCCCTG
>JAUVLP010000079.1 GCA_030600655.1 Candidatus Eiseniibacteriota bacterium | reverse complement strand
TGGGAGGACGTGCACTGTTCGAGCTCGAAGCGTCTGATACGGAACTGGCTTCATTAGCGCTCGATATCGGTTCGGACGTGCCGTTTCTGCTCTACGGAGGAACGGCGTGGGCGCGCGGCAGGGGGGAGATTCTGGAACCGATGGTGGCGCTGTCCGGTTTCTGGTTGTTGCTTGTTACACCCATCTTTCCGATCAGTGCCGGAGAGGCATATGATGCGGTCAGAATCGGGTTGACAAGGGAAGTGTGCTACACTAAACTTGACAATTCAGCTATCCGGGAAGGAGAGCTGGGGTCGCTGGTTGCAGCACTCCGGAATGATCTCGAACCCGGAGTCATTGTATGCTATCCCGAGGTTGGGGTGGTGAAGCAGGCACTCCTTGATGCGGGCGCCCAGGCTGCTGTTATGTCCGGAAGTGGACCGACGGTGATTGGTTTGGTGCGTTCCAGGGAGGACGCGACAACTCTGTCGCTGCGTCTTGAGGGGCGCGGATGGCAGATAAATATTGTGGAACCGGTCGACTCCGGGTGTCGGGTCGAGGGCGCATAGGAGCGTCGTGTTTGAACACGGCGGCGCAGGGTGATGTGTCCCGGAGGCGATTCTGTCCCCTTTCTCAGGCAAAGGGCGGTGAGACTCATGGAGATCACCGAGGTACGGTTGACGCTGCGGGACGAGGAACGTCTCAAGGCGTTTGTCAGCATAACATTCGACGACGCCTTTGTGGTCAGAGGACTCAAGGTTATCGACGGCAACACGGGGCTGTTCGTTGCAATGCCTAGTCGCCGGAGGAAGGATGGCGAGTTCAGAGACATAGCGCACCCCATCAACAATGCGACCAGACAGATGATCGAGGATGCTGTGATGGGTGAGTACACACGTCAGTGCGAGGCGGACATACAGCCTGCGCGGGCGGAAGAGGCTGTGACTGACGACAGGGTGCTGGTCCTCGCCGAGGACTACGACGATTAGACTTACACGCCCGGACCGGAGCGCGGGAGTTCCGCGGGTGCTGGAGGTTGCAGCAACGGTGGCGCTGGGGCGTCGTCAAGTGGCAAGACACGGGACTTTGGTTCCCGCATCGGAGGTTCGAATCCTCCCGCCCCAGCCAGACTGGGGCTCCAGCAGTGAGAGACGCAGTCAGAACGGGAGACACGGATGCCTGATGAACTGAGACTCTTCACAGGTAATGCCAACAGAGAGCTTGCCGTTGAGATATGTGAGTATCTCAACATCGGTCTCGGAGAGGCCGTGGTAGACAAGTTCAGGGACGGTGAAATCCGCGCCAGCATCTCGGAGAACGTTAGAGGGGTGGATGCATTCGTAGTCCAGCCGACCGGGCCACCCGCTGACAACCTGCTTGAACTGCTGATCCTGCTCGACGCGCTGAAGCGGGCCTCAGCCAGGAGGATCACAGCCGTCATCCCGTATTTCGGGTATGCGCGCCAGGACAGGAAGGACCGTCCGCGTGTCGCCATAACAGCAAAGCTGATCGCCAATCTTGTGACAAAGGCTGGAGCGGACAGGATCCTCACTATGGATCTCCATGCCCCTCAGATCCAGGGCTTCTTCGACATACCGCTTGACCACATCTATGCGGCCCCCGTCCTGCTCAGGTACTTTGACCAGGCGATCACGGACAATCTTGTGGTAATGGTACCGGATACAGGAAGCATAAAGATGGGGCGGGCATTTGCAAAGAGACTCGGAGCTTCTCTGGGATTCGTTGACAAGCGGCGACCGAGACCGGATGCGACGAAGGTTATGAACGTCGTGGGTGATGTGGATGGTAAACACGTGATCATGATCGACGACATAGTGAGCACCGGCAGCACGCTCATCGAAGCCGCGCAGGCGATCAAGAAGCTCGGCGCAATTGGCATCACGGCTGGGGCTACTCACGCTGTGCTGGCGGGAGACGCTGTCGAGAGATTGAGCGAATCCATCATTGCCGAGGTTGTTGTGACAAACACGCTGAGCATCGGGAACAATACGAGTTCGAAGATCAAGGTGCTGTCGGTAGCGGAGCTGCTCGGAGAGGCTATCGACAGAATTCACGAGGAAAAGTCCGTCAGTTCGCTCTTTGTCTGATTTGTGCTGCCGGGCGAGCACGCCAGCGTGTCTGTCGCCCGGTTCAAGTTGATGACCCATGCAAAACACGGAGACTAGAAAATGGCAGTCGTGGCGCTCAAGGTGGCAACAAGAACGGCGCTTGGTAGACAGGGTACGAAGCGCGTTCGCCGGCAGGGTATGGTTCCGGCCATTCTGTACGGTGAGATGCAGGAGAATATCAATCTGGCAATTGAAGAGGCGGATCTTAAGGCTGCTCTGTCGACGCCGGCGGGTCGCAACGTGATCATTGAACTCACTCCAGAAGGAGGAGAGATGACGCGTGTTGTGTTCAGAGAGATGGCGAGAAATCCCATCACGCGTCAGATCCTGCACATAGATTTCCTGCGAATCTCGGAGCACAAGCCGATCAATATGAAGATCCCGGTGATCCTCAAGGGTGAGTCGCCTGCCGTCAAGGAAGGACGGGGGATTCTGGATCACGCCATGCGAGTGATCGAGATAAGGTGCCTTCCGAAGGACATCCCGACGAGTATTGAGGTGGACGTCAGCGAGCTTGATATCGGGAAGGCGATACATGTCTCGGAGATCACGATCGCAGATGTCGAATTCCTGGATGCCCCGGAACGCCGTGTTGTGGACATCCTTCTCCCGACACTCTATGTGGAAGAGGAACTCGAGGGAGCTGAAGCTGTCGAAGGCGAGGCTGGCGTCGAGGGCGAGTCCGAAGCCGGTGACTCAGCTGCTGAGGGAACTGTAGAGAAGGCCGACAAGTAGTCGGCGCAACCAGCAGTTGTGGATAAGGGGATAATCGGGATTGTGGTGACCGTCATAGTTGGACTCGGGAACCCCGGAGGCGAGTACCGCCGCACTCGTCACAACGCAGGTTTTCGGGTTGTGACGGCGCTCGCCGATGAGCTGTCTGTCCGGATGCGAGCGGGCGGCGGAGACTATCTGATTGGTAATGGAACTCTTTCGGGGCGGGACATGTCACTTGTCCTGCCCCTTACATACATGAATCTCAGTGGGGCTGCCGTCGCGCACGTACTTGAGGAGCAGGGGGAGGATCCCCAGGCCATCTTTGTGGTGTGCGACGATGTGAACATGCCGTTGGGATGGTTGCGGGTGAGGAGGAGAGGTGGAGACGGGGGTAACAGGGGCCTGGAGTCGATCATTCGAACGCTGGGGACTGAGGAGTTTGCACGACTCAGGTTAGGTATTGGTGGCCCTGCGGACGGCGGCGATCTGGCTGAGTTTGTTCTCCAGGAATTCGCCGAGTATGAGGTTGGCGTCGCTGCGGCGATGGAGGCCGAGGCCGGTAATGTCGCACGAACTGTTATTGTCGATGGATTGGATGCAGCGATGAACATGTACAATAAGAGGCTGGGGTCCGAAGGACCCTCCGCCGCGTAGGAGGACGTATGGGGCAGCTGGGATTTCCCTTGTTGTCAGGCGTTGTGGGGCTTCTCTTCGTGGTTTACCTGGTCTTCGATGTGCTGAAGCAGAGCCAGGGAAACGATGTCATGGTGCGCATCTCGCGCGCCGTTCAAGAAGGTGCACAGGCATTTCTCAAGCGTGAATACTCGTACGTCTCGGTAGTGGTGCTCGGAGTGGCGCTGCTTATCGCTCTGGCACCGGTTCTGACTGGCAATCCGGACTTGGTCCTTGGCTGGAAGACATCGTTGACCTTCGTGCTTGGCGCAGTCGTTTCCGCTCTGGCTGGGTACATCGGCATGAGCATCGCAACGCGCGCAAACGCGCGAACCACGCAGGCGGCTGCTGACGGTGGCGTCAAGGGAGCCCTCGCGGTAGCCATCTCATCCGGCTCTGTCATGGGCATGAGTGTGGCCAGCATGGCACTGCTGGGTCTGATTGTCATCTACCTGGTGTTCAAGGAACCGGTGATAGTGAATGGGTATGCAATGGGGGCCAGCCTTGTGGCGCTCTTTGCGCGCTCCGGCGGTGGGCTCTTCACGAAGGGCGCCGACATGGCCGCCGACCTCGTTGGGAAGGTGGAGGCGAATATCCCGGAGGATGATCCTCGGAACCCTGCAGTGATTGCCGACAACGTTGGGGACAATGTCGGAGACGTAGCGGGGTTGGGTGCTGATCTACTGGAATCGTATGTCGAATCCATCATCGCGAGCATGGCATTGGCGGCTGCTCTAGTAACTGTGGCGGAAACGAGAGCCACGCTCATGACGTTGCCGTTCTTCATCGCCGGCGCCGGCATAATCGCATCCATCATAGGGATCGTGTTCGTGAAAGCTGTCGGCCGCCGGAATCCGCAGGCCGCCCTCATGGGAGGGACTTATGTGGCCGCGGGACTGACAGCCCTTGCGACATTTTTCATCGTGCGGAACATGGGGAGCGAGTTCAATGTCGGGGGAACGACATACAGCATTATGGGACCGTTCTACGCGACCCTTGCCGGAATCGCGAGCGGCGTGATCATAGGATTCGTCAGCGAATACTTTACATCGACCAAATACAAGCCCGTAAGAAACATTGCAGAAGCATCACAGACGGGACCTGCCATTACCATAACGGCAGGAACGGCGGTCGGAATGGCAAGCACCGCGGTGCCGGTCATTGTCCTTGGCGTCTCGATCATCATCTCGCACCATCTGGCGGGGATGTACGGAATCGCGATGGCGGCCTTCGGGATGCTCGCTACAACGGGCATGGTGGTTGCTGTGGACGCGTACGGCCCCGTGGCGGACAACGCGGGCGGCATAGCCCAAATGGCCGGGTTGGATCCGAAGGTACGCGAGATCACCGACAACCTTGATGCTGTCGGGAATACAACGGCCGCTATCGGCAAGGGTTTTGCGATCGGTTCCGCAGCGTTTGCGGCGATAGCACTGCTCTCTGCCTACATGGTCTCGGTGGAGATCGATGTGATAGACATGGCGGATCCAAAAGTGATGGCGGGACTTCTAGTTGGAGGAATGTTGCCGTTCTTCTTCTCATCGATGTTGTTCAAGGCTGTCTCGGAGGTTGCCTTCAAGATGATCGACGAAGTCCGGCGACAGTTCCGCGAGATCCCCGGCCTCCTCGAGGGCAAGGTCATGCCTGATTCGAAGACATGCGTTGACATAAGCACGCGTGGCGCCATCAAGGGAATGATGAAACCGGGGATGCTGGCGCTAGCGGTGCCTGTCATCGTTGGACTATACGATGCGAAGGCGCTGGCGGGGCTTTTGATCGGGGCGGTCGTTACTGGTGTCGTGCTTGGCATTCAAACCGCGAATTCCGGTGGTGCGATGGACAACGCGAAGAAGTATATCGAGGAGGGACACTTCGGCGGGAAGGGATCTGAAGCCCATAAGGCCGCCGTCATAGGTGATACGGTGGGTGATCCGTTGAAGGACACAGTTGGTCCGTCGATCAACATCCTCATCAAACTGATGTCCGTTATCGCCCTTGTTCTAGCCCCGCTTTTTGCGAAGGGCTAGGTTTTCAGCCAGGAGCTGGGCAGGAGCAGCACGTGTCCCTGGAGCTTGGTATAGTCGGACTCCCCAATGTGGGAAAGTCGACGCTGTTCAACGCACTGGCAAATGCGGAGGTCGCTTGCAGCAACTATCCGTTCTGCACGATCGACGAGAACATTGGTGTCATACCGGTTCCCGATGAGCGTCTGGAACGACTGGGCGAGCTGCTGCGGCCGGAGAAACTGACGCCCACGACGATACGATTCGTGGATATAGCAGGTCTCGTGAAGGGAGCCAGTAAAGGGGAAGGACTCGGTAACCGTTTCCTTGCCAGCATTCGCGATGTGGACGCGATCGTTCATGTGGTCCGTTGCTTCGAATCCGCGACCGTTAGCCATGTGGAAGGCAGTCTTGATCCCGGGCGGGATCTTGACATCATCAGGACGGAACTGATTCTGTCGGACCTCGAGATGGCTGAGAATAGCGCAAGGAAGATGCGCAAGGACGCGTCTCGAGGAGACAAGAAGGCGAAAGCAGCGCTCCCTGTTCTCGAAAAGGCCATAGAGGGACTGGCGTGCGGAGTCGACATCAGGCGGCTCGAGCTGCCTGAGAGGGAACTGATAGAGATCGGCGAATATCCATTCCTGACGGCTCTCGATTCGATCTACGTCGCGAACATAGCCGAGGAGGATCTGGGGAATGGAGGGGGTCGTTGGCTGGAGTTGCTTTCAACAGCGAGCGCGGAGCCTGAGTGGAAGGTGATCGCTCTTTCATGCGAGCTTGAATCCGAGCTGGCATCGCTTCCATTCCAGGATCGCCTCGAGATGACGGCAGGCCTGGGGCTTCCGGAGACCGGACTGCCTCGATTGATACGTGCCGGCTATCGCCTGCTTGGACTGGTGACGTTCTTCACAATCAAGGGAACCGAGGTGAGGGCGTGGACGGTCGTGGATGGAACAGCGGTGGCGGAAGCGGCGGGTAAGATACACACAGATATGGAAAAGGGGTTTATCAGGGCGGAAGTGGTGAGCTACGATGACCTGATCGTGGCCGGTTCAATGCATGTTGCCAGGGAACAGGGGCATGTCAGAACCGAGGGTCGGCATCATCCCGTGCACGACGGGGATGTGATCCTCATTCACTTTCAGTAGCGACGCATCACCTGGATGTGCATCTGAAGACAGCCGGTGATGCGCGGAGCAGGACCCCGGCAGAGACGAAACGAAGCAGAGACTGCTGGGTCTCCTCACCCCACCACGAAGGTGGGGTCGGATCTCAGACCAAGAGGAGGAAATGATGGCGAGATCCTATGAGATGGCCTTGATCTTCAAGCCCACGCTGGATGATGCAGGGTTGGAAGAGATGATGGCGAAGATTGAGGATATGGTGAAGAGTGAGGGTGGGACGATAGACAAGTGGGAACGCTGGCCGAAGAGGCGACTCGCTTTCGAGATCAAGAGGCACACTGAGGGACACTACGCCTTTCTGGGCTTCGAAGCCGAGGCTCGGGCGATCGAGAAGCTTGTAGCAGTGCTTCGTCTCGAGGAGAACGTGCTGAGGCACATGACGATCAACATGGATGAATGGCTGGGGAAGTGAGGCACGGCCTCGTCCCACTTACGGAGGAACGGATGCCAAGGCACGAGCAACACCAAATCAGGTACTGCCGTCTCTGTCAGGACAAAGTAGAACGCGTAGACTACAAGGATGAAAAACGGCTTGCACGCTTCATCACAGAGCAGGGAAAGATGGTCCCCCGAAGAGTGACCAGAACATGCGGCCGACATCAGAGGCAGTTGGCCGAGGCGATCAAGCGTGCCAGGTTCATGGCGCTACTGCCATACGTCGGCAGACACCACAGACACGGGTAGCCAAGCAGGACGGCAGTCTCGAGGAGGAGACAATGAAGGTCATTCTAACACAGAATGTCCCGAGACTCGGTTCTGAAGGTGATCTTGTCACCGTCAAGAACGGGTACGGGAGGAATTTTCTCATACCGAGCGGCAGGGCCATGGCGGCAACGGAAGCCAATCTGGCCAAGCTCGAGGGTATGGTCAAACTGAAGGACTTGCGTGTCCAGAAGGATTCGCGTAACGCCCAGGTAGTGGCGGATCGACTCAGTGGCGTCTCTTGTACTGTACGCGTGCAGGCTGACGAGAGCGACAAGCTCTACGGCTCGGTCGGACCGAGAGAAGTTGCTACAGCACTTGAGGATCAGGGAGTAGAGATCGACCAGAGTTTGATCATCATGGATGAACACATCAAGATGCTGGGAGTATTTCCGGTCACGATCCATCTGTTCAAGGACATTGATGCTGAGATCAGAGTCTGGGTCATCAGAGAGTAACCGGGGAATCACGGGCCCAGGCGTTCAGAGCTGGACCGTGTGATACCGATCAGGAGCCTAGGAGGGACGAATGCCACGTAAGACACTGCTGATTATGTTGTCAGCGCTCCTTGTCGCGAGCCTTCTTCTTTCGGGATGTGGTGGAGGTGGGCACGGACAGATTGTTGCCAGAGTGGGCAGCACGACCATTACCGAGAATGAACTCAGGGCCAAGCTGGCGGAGCTGGCGCCGTTTACTCAGCAGCAGTTCTCGGGTCCCGAGGGACTGATCGAGTTCCTGGATCGAGTGATCGAAGAGGAAGTGCTGTACCAGGCTGCGAAACGAGCCGGCTACGACCGTGATCCTATGGTCGTCAAGACTGTTGAAGCAATTCAGCGACGCTCCATGATCCAGGCCTACTACAAGACCGAGATCGAGGGCGCTGTCGTCGTTCCTGAAGAGAAGGTGGTGGCGTACTACGATGAGCATTCGGAGCAGTTCATTCGGCTTGGCAGAATCAAATTCAGGCACATTCTGGCTGACACCGAAGCCGGTGCCCGATTGGCCCGCAATCGGGTTATCGGGGGACAGGATTTCTCATCTGTTGCCAGGGAACTCTCCAAAGATATGGGATCGCGAGACGCAGGCGGGCTCGTCGCACCTTTGAAACAAGGGGATTCGCTTCCGAGTGCCGGAATGAGTGGGGCATTCATCGCAAGCCTCTTTGAAGGAACAGTCGGACAGATCTCAGAGCCCCTGCGATCCGATAAAGGATGGCATATCATCAGGATCGAGGAGCTGAGCCAGGACGGTGTGAAGCCGCTCGACGAAGTGCGTGGACGAATCGTGGAGAGTCTCATGCCCGCTGAGGCACGTCAGTACTATCTTCACGTGCTCGAGGAGCTGAAGGCGGAGTTGAAGGCGACTGTGAACGAGCAGGCGTTCAGGAAGCAACCTCGCAGCGAGGAGGAGCTCTTCACGCTTGCTCAGGATACGGAAGACCCGTACCGGAGGCTGGGATACTACTCAGAGCTTGTTTTGCAGTTCCCCGACGGTGAGCATGCGGCTGAGGCACAGTTCATGATAGGCTTCATTCAGGCCGAGGAGATAGGGGACTTCGATGCTGCGGGGAAGGCGCTTCGGCGGATGCTTGATACGTACCCTGATTCCGAACTGCGCGAGTCGGCGGAGTGGATGCTGAAGAACATGGGTACGGAAGCACCCCCTTTTGAGGATAGTGATCCAACTTCTTCCGAGTAGCCGTTCCAAAGCTGGCTCAGTGAAGGACGAGAGGCATGTACCCCGTTGTTGCGGTAACGACAATCTTCGCAGTTACGTATTACTTCATCGTTACCGAGAGAATCAACAGAACGACAATAGCCCTGGCAGGCGCGCTGGCTGTGTTGCTCTTGCCGGGGCTTGGTCTTACCCAGGAAGAGGCGATTGGGTTCATAGATTTCAACACGCTCGGTCTCCTCGTGGGAATGATGCTGATTGTCGCTGTGCTAAAAAGGACGGGGGCCTTCCGATATCTGGCGCTCACGGTGGCACAGCTGGGACGTGGACGGGTCTTTCTCATCTTCGCGGGATTCGGGATAGTCACCGCTGTCGCATCGGCTCTGATTGACAACGTCACCACGGTCCTCATGATCGTTCCAGTCATCTACCTGATCGCCGACCTCATGGGCAAGAGCGCCGTGCCGTTCCTGGTGATGGAGATCATCATGGCGAACATCGGTGGCATGGCCACCATGATCGGCGATCCCCCGAATATCCTCATAGGAAGTCGAGCGCTTGTTCCACCGCTCGGAGAGCATATCACCTTCATGGATTTCATCGTCCACCTCGGTCCACTGGCACTTATCTCTATGGTTGTTGCCCTCATCTATCTGCGTTTCTGGAGTGGAAAGGAGTTCTTTAAGTTACCCGATGAGAAGAAGATGGTTGCTCTTGCGTCGATGGATGCAAAGCAAGCCTTGAAGGACCGCGGACTTTTGGCAAGGTCGGGTGGTGTTCTGGGTCTGGTTCTTCTCGGTTTTCTGTTTCATCACCAGATGGGACTTCAGCCTGCTACGGTGGCGATGGCCGGTGCTGCTCTGCTCCTCATCGTAACGCGAATTGACCCACAGGAAGTCCTGGTGGAAGTCGAGTGGCCGGTCTTGTTCTTCTTCATCGGCTTGTTTGTGC
Source organism: Candidatus Eiseniibacteriota bacterium (assembly GCA_030600655.1). Taxonomy (GTDB): domain Bacteria; phylum Joyebacterota; class Joyebacteria; order Joyebacterales; family Joyebacteraceae; genus Joyebacterum. Next base: position 1,433 of record JAUVLP010000079.1, on the reverse strand, counting down.
TTGTAGGTGCGCTTGACAAGGTAGGTGTCGTGGCCTTTCTTGCGAGGCGCTTCCTCGCTGTATCCGATAATCCTCAGATTCTCATAGTACTGCTTCTTTGGGGAACTGCTCTGATCGGAGCTTTTCTGTCAGCAGTTCCCACGGTTACAGTGCTGATTCCGCTGGTTCAGGTCGTGGTGAATCACTTCGCCGATCTGGGGTCGCCCGAACTTGCCCATGCCTTCTGGTGGTCTCTCGCGGCGGGCGCATGTCTTGGGGGGAATGGGACGGTTGTGGGAGCTGCAGCCAACATGGCTGTGCTCGGACTGTCTCAGAAGCAACGTGAACCGCTCACGTTCGCTGTCTTTGCCCGGGCGGGCATCCCACTGACTGCGATATGCCTTTCCATAGCAAGCGTGTACATTCTTCTGCGATACTCCTAGGGGAGGATGCGGCAACAGAACAAAGCGGCGGACAGTCCCGTGGGACTGCCCGCCATCTTCGGTCGTGGTTAGTATCCTGTTGTTATCTGTAGAGCGCTTTCAGCTTGCCCCAAGTTGTGACCTCAACAGCTGAACCGGTCCAGTCCTCAAGCCAGATATCATCCAGCATGATTCCTGCACCGCCGGCTACGCCGGGACCACAGCCGTTGTCGGTGGTATAGAAGGACAGCTTGAACTGGAACATTGAGCCGGGCAGGAACCCGCTGATGTCGGTGCCGGCGATGCCTGCTGTGCCCCAACCGTCACACTGCCCAAAGTCGCCCCACCACGCGCCTGTGAGATACCAGCTCGATCCGCCATCGACGGAGACCTCTTCGGTCCAGTAGTCGTTGTCGACTGTAGGAACCTCGGCGTGCAAGAGGAACCTAAGCGTGCAGACGGCGCTGCCGACAATGCTGACCTGTGGTGAGAGCAGAGAGTTGTTGAGGTTCGGCGGTACGAGAGACGTATCTGCGTCATCGCCACACCACCAACTCGTGGGATCGCTGTACGCGGGGCAGGCTCTGGTGATCTGATGCCAGTAGTCACCTGCGGATGCGGGCACGGCCGGTGTGCAAAGACCGCCTCCCTCGCAGTCGTCGTAGAAGTAGACGGCTCCTCCGTAGAAATCGAACACCTTGACGTTGTCCACATGGAACGCCCCACCATCCGAATCGTAGTTGCCGTCCTCGTCAGACCAGGCCCCGTCTGAGATGAAGTGGAACCGAGCGCGGACAGGGTTGTCGTAGGTTGTCATGATAAAGCCGTAGTCGCCGAGATCCTGCCACCCGCCGCTGGAGCCGTCATAGCCTCGATTCATGTCGACATAGTTTCCGAGACTCTCAGCCTGAACATATGTGAAATCGTAGCCGGGTTCAGAGTCATAGCGGAAGGCGAATGTCAGTACGGGATAGTAGGCTGCGGTTACGTCGACATCCGGGATCACAAGAAGCTGGTCCCATGCATTCCCGT
>JAUVLP010000074.1 GCA_030600655.1 Candidatus Eiseniibacteriota bacterium | reverse complement strand
GGAGCGGGAAACGGGACTCGAACCCGCGACCCTCAGCTTGGAAGGCTGATGCTCTAGCCAACTGAGCTATTCCCGCGCTTCCTTGCCCACTACCTTCACTGCTTCGGTGGTGGGGGGGGGAGGATTCGAACCTCCGAAGGCGATGCCGACAGGTTTACAGCCTGTTCCCTTTGGCCACTCGGGCACCCCCCCGCCCAGAATCCACTCCGTACACCCGGACAAACGGCCCCAACGCCGGGGCCGGCAATACTGGAGCTGGCGAGAGGACTTGAACCCCCAACCTCCTCATTACAAGTGAGGAGCTCTACCATTGAGCTACGCCAGCCCGGGTGTCGCATGTTCTGGCGTACGGGACCTTTGAGCCTCCGGAATTCCAGCTACAAGCGCTCTATTTTATGAGAGAAGGCCTGCCGTGTCAACATAAAAACACTTCCGAGCAGCATTCAGGCACGCTATTTGTCTTTTCGCGCCACCGGACCGTCTGAGGTATCCTCTACACTATAACCCAAGGCCGTAATGCGGTCCCTCGTCTCGTCTGCAAGCGCCCAGTTCCGGGCCTCTCTCGCCTCAGTCCGGACTCTGACGAGTTCGAGTACTTCGGGCGGCACTTCCTCTCCTGCCGTTCCGATGCCCTCGAGTAGACCCAGGACCTCGCTCAGTTCCCGGAGAACGGCCCGATCGCTCCGCAGCACCGCTTCATCAGCTCCCGAGCCCACTTCCTGATTGATCACGCGGACAACATCGAAGAGATGGCCTATCGCCTGGGCGGTATTCAAGTCGTCATCCATTGCATCGAAGAATCTCTTTCGCGCATCAACCACCGCCGGGGAGGCTTGAGCAGCCACTACCCCCTCCCCCTCCCGACCCACAAGACGCTCCAGGGTCCTGAACAGGTTCTCGAACCGCTCGACCGCTGTCGCTGCCTCAGCCAGACGCTCATCCGAAAACTCGATCTCAGAGCGATAGTGCGTAGAAAGAAGGTAGAAGCGTACCACATCCGGAGAGAATTGCTTCGAGATCTCGGCCATGGTCTTGAAGTGCCCCGTCGATTTGGACATCTTCTCACCGACGAGATTCACGAGACCGTGGTGTACCCAGTGGTTGACATATGGTTTTCCTGTCGCCGCCTCCGTTTGCGCGATCTCGTTTTCGTGATGCGGGAATATCAGTTCCGTCCCGCCACCGTGTATATCGAAGTGCTCACCAAGGTACTTGGTCGTCATCGCGGAGCACTCTATGTGCCAACCAGGACGTCCCTTGCCCCACGGGCTGTCCCATGAAGGCTCGCCCTCTTTCGCCGCCTTCCAGAGTACGAAATCCTCCGGATTGCGCTTCCGGTCATCCAGCTCCACGCGTTCGCTCGCGCCGGCAACCAGATCCTCGAGTCTCCTCTTGGAGAGTTTCCCATAGCCGGGCCACTTCCCGACCTCGAAGTAGACGTCGCCGCCGGACTCGTAGGCTACGCCATTCTCAACAAGCCTCTCCACGAATGCGACAATGTCGTCGATGTGCGCCGTCGCGCGTGGGTAGTAGTCGGCCTTCTCTGCTCCGAGAAACGCCAGGAACTCCATGAACTTGTCTATGTTCTCCTGCGCTATCTTCTGATAGTCGACGCCGCGCTCGCGGGCCTTCTCGATTATCTTGTCATCTATATCCGTGAAGTTGATCACCAAGGTGACATCGTAGCCCTTGTAGCGCAGGTAGCGCCGGAAGATATCTGAGACGACCGCCACGCGCATGTGGCCGACGTGAGGCTCCGACTGGACGGTCATGCCACAGAAGTACATTCCGACCTTGCCCTCGTTGACCGGAACGAATTCCTTCTTGCCGCCTGTCTGCGTATCGTAGATCCTCAGCATCTGCCCTTCCTCCACAAGCCCCTGTCTTGTCCCAGCGACACGTGCGCGCCGCAATGATCAATCTCTTCCGCCATCGGCTGGCTGCGTCGCCGCCTGAACGCCCTCAGCATCACGACTTGCATGAAGGTAGTCCACGGAGATGGCTCGTGTCAAGCGAGCCGCGCGGCGATTGTATGGGAGAACCCGGAACTACGCAGTCCGGGAAGCTCCAGCAATCGCAAGCGCACGTTCACGGTCGACGGGGCCTCCGGCCCTACCCCCGCTCATGGTTGCACTCCCGATTATGATGCCGTCGGCAGCGCCCAGGATCTGCGAAATCGTATCGATCGTCACGCCGCTTCCGATAAAGACCGGCGCCTCCGGCACAGCTGCCTTCACTCTCTCGAGTTCGACCAGTGACGCCGGAGCTCCTGTAGCGGTCCCCGTCACAATGAGCGCCGATGCCCCACCCCGTCTGACTGCGTCTGCAGCAGCCTGCTCGATCGTGCCGCCTCCCAGAGGAACAGCATGCTTCACGAATACGTCCGCGAAGACAGCCAGGCCGGGAGTCAGGTCACGCACGTCCAGCATCGTCGCCATCGCGTCGCCCTCTATGATGCCCTGATCGGTCACAGCGGCGCCAACGTGGACGTTGACCCTGATGAAACGCGCCCCCACCGCGGCCGCGATCGCAACTGCCGAGCGCCCGTCGCTCCTGAGAACGTTGATGCCGAGAGGAAGCTTCACAGCGTCGGCTACGCACGCTCCAGCCGATGCCATGCCTGCGACAGCGCCCCTGCCCGCGAATCCCCTGGCAAAAGGCGCGTCCCCAAAGTTCTCAAGGATTATGCCGTCGAACCCCGCGTCCTCAAGAGCTCGGGCGTCCGAGACTGCCCGGTCAACAACCTCCTTCATGGAACCGCCCCAACCGGGACTCCCGGGAAGCGGCATCAGATGCACGACGCCGATCAGGCACTTCGGTCGGCCGAACAGTTCCTCGATCATTCTCATGCTCAGATCCTTTGTAGAGGAGAGCCGGAGTTGCCCCCGGCTCTCTCTTCGTACTGATCACCTGGTTCTAGCGTGTGAAGGAGGCGACCGTCTTCGCATCGAGCTTCTTGACAACAGCGGTCAGGAGCTTGACCATATTGTCGTAGTCTTTCCTGTGGAGCACTCCAACGTGTCCATGAATGTAGCGCGTCGGGACGACGAACGTGAGACAGGGCACACCGTGCTTGTTGATGTGTATTGTCCCGCTATCCGTGCCGCCGCGAACGAGTGCCGTCAACACATAGGGAATCTTGTTCTTCTCAGCAACGTCGATGACGAAGTCTCTTAGACGGCGGCTCGGAATCGCACTTGCGTCGTAGACCATGATCCCAACGCCGTCACCGAGGTTCTCGCCGGCGCCGTCGGTGCCGGGCGTGTCGGTGGCAATCGTCACGTCGATGGCGAACGCCACATCCGGGTCGACGAGGTTGGCGCTTGTACGAGCGCCCCTCAGGCCGACCTCCTCCTGAACCGTTCCCACACCGTACACGGTATTCGGGTGTGCCTTGCCTATCTTGTGCAGCACATCGATCACGGCCGCCACGCCGATACGGTCATCCCAAGCTTTCGCTGCGTACGTTTTCTTGTTGCCGAGTATGGCAAACTCAGAGATCGGGATGATTGGATCACCCGGCCTGACGCCGAGCGACTTCTTCACATCGAACTTCCCGGCCGCGCCGACGTCGATATACATGTCGGCGATGTCCAGCACCTTCTTGCGCTCTTCAGGCTTAAGAATATGCGGCGCCTTTGACCCGATGATGCCGACGAAGTCCCCCTTGCAGGTTCGCACGAGCACTCTCTGCGACAGCGCCACGTGCCCCCACCAACCACCGATCGGAAGGAACTTGATAAACCCTTCCTTGGTGATCGACTTGACCATGAAGCCGACCTCGTCCATGTGGCCGGCTATCATCACGCGCGGGCTGTCGGACTTACCCTTCTTCTCAGCAACGAGGCTTCCCAGCTTGTCGAAGCTGACGGTAGCGACATCCTCAACGTACGCCGCCATCAGATCGGCCACTTCGTCCTCAAACCCGGAGATACCGTTTGCCTCCGTGAGCTCCTTGAACATCAGTTCCGTCTTGTCCACGTTCCCTCCCCTGCACCCCGCGCCCGGCAGACCCTGTTGAACGGATCCCCACCGCACGCGCTCCGGAAAAGCGATGCCTGAATGCCAACGACAAATCATTTGTGCTGAGTCTAGACCCATATGTCAGGCCTCGTCAAGGGCCGGTCGCCCAGCCGCGCACACTGGTACGCATATTGCAATGTCGTGCTATGTATTGCCATGTAGAAGATGACTCGCTATAGTCGCTGCGGCAGACAGTCTCTGCGGCCGCCGGTGAGACTGGGCGGCTGAACCTGTGCGCGCACTTATCCGCAGTGCCAAGAGGCATTCGAACTGGAGGATCATGTGGTCAAGCTGGCACTGATAGGCACGGGAGCCTGGGGACGCAACCTCCTCAGAAATTTCCTCAATATGGAGGGCGCGGAGCTCAGCGTCTGCTGCGATTCCGATACAGAGCGCTGTGCAACGGCACTGAATGGGGCACGTGGCGTCAGCCGGACCACGGACCCGGAGGACATCTTCACAAATCCAGAGATCGACGCTGTAGCGATCGCAACGCCGGCTCCCACCCATTTCGCGCTTGCAAAAAGGGCCATCGAAAGCGGCAAAGACGTCTACGTCGAAAAGCCCATGACGCTGCGCCTGAACGAGGCGGTGGAACTCGTTGAACTCGCCAAGACGAATGACAGAATACTGATGGTCGGACATCTTCTTGAATACCACCCTGCTGTCCTCAAGATGAAGGACCTCCTGGACAGCGGCGAACTCGGCGACCCGTACTACATCTACTCGGAGCGCGTCAACCTTGGGAAGATACGACAGGATGAGAACGCGCTGTGGAGCTTCGCGCCGCACGACATTTCCGTGATCCTCCATCTCCTCGGTGAAGAGCCGGTGGAGGTATCCGCCACCGGAGCCGCCTACATCCAGCCGGACATCGAAGATGTCGTCTTTCTCTGGATGCGATTCAGCAACGATAAACTCGCGCAGGTTCACGTCTCCTGGCTTGATCCGCACAAGATACGCCGCACCACGCTCGTCGGCAGCAAGAAGATGGTCGTCTTTGATGACATGATGTCGGCGGAGAAGATCAGGATCTACGACAAGGGTGTCGACGGACCAGGCAAGGACGGGAAGTTCGTGGGATACGCTGAGTCGCTCTCGCTGCGCTTTGGAGAGGTGACCATACCGACGCTCAAGCACGCTGAGCCGCTCAAGGTGGAGTGCACCCATTTCATAGAGTGCGTGGAGAATCACACACAGCCTCGCTCCGACGGACTCGATGGACTCCGCGTTGTGCGCGTTCTCGACGCGGCACAGCGTTCTCTCAAGAGCGGCGGTGCTCCAGTGAAACTCAGCTGAGTGAGCCTCCTGGTACGGCACAACACACGAAAGGACCAGTTCGATGGACAGGTACGTAGATCCCTCAGCGACCGTAGGCACAGGCACAACACTTGGCTATTTCACGGTCGTCGAGCGGGATGTGAGGATCGGAGCGGGATGTGAGATCGGAAGCAACGTCGTCATACATCCCGGGACGGTGATCGGAGATCATGTCCGTATCGACGACAACACAGTCATCGGCAAGCTCCCGATGAAGGCCGCCTTGAGCGCCACTACCGAAGGAGACGATGTCCCTCCCGCACTCATCGCCGACGAATGCCTCATCGGCGCCTGTGCTGTCGTGTATGCGGGCTGTGAACTCGGCACACGGGTCTTGGTAGCCGATCTTGCATCGATCAGGGAGAACGTTGTGATCGGCGAGTACACGATCGTCGGTAGAGGCGTCACTGTGGAGAACCACTGCCAGATAGGCCGCCGCTGCAAGCTTGAGAGCGAGTGCTACATCACCGCCTACTCCAAACTCGGTGACAGGGTCTTCGTCGCCCCCGGCGTCTCGACATCAAACGACAACTTCGTCGGGCGCTCCGAAGAACGGTTCAAGCACTTCAAGGGAGTAACCGTTGAGAACGGCGGCAGAATCGGTGCCGGGGTTGTGATACTGCCTGGCAAGACCGTCGGCGCGGACGCACTGGTGGCAGCCGGTTCGGTTCTGACAAAGGACGCCCCGGCAGGCAAGATCGTCATGGGAGCTCCAGCCCGGCCCATCCGGGATGTGCCCGAGGATCAACTTCTCGAGAACCAGGGCTGGGATGACTAGCTGACAACAGCTCACTCGCTGCACGCACCGCACCAACAGAGAAGGGGCAGGGATGAACTCCCTGCCCCTTTCCAATGAGCCGCAAGTTTGACAATGGCTTCAGCGGTTACTTTCTGCGTCTCCGAACGACACCAGCCATTCCCAAGAGCCCCGTCCCGAGCAGCAGGATCGTGCTGGGTTCCGGCACCACGGTCTCGCCGTCGAAGTCGCCGTCAAGATGAATGACGTCGTTGCGACAACCCATCGTCCACTCCATGCCGATCGAATTGTCGAATGACGGTGCACCGGTGAGAAGACCACGATCCACTGTGATCTCGAAGACGTAGGTTCCGTAGCCGCGCTCAACCAGGTCGTACATGAAATAGTCGACTGATGCGGTGCCGAGTGTCATGCCGCCGTCGAAATTCGTGAATCCCTGCTCCGCTACGTACACGCTATTCCCCTGGTACCAATCGTTCTCACTCGTAGCCGCGACGGCACCCGTGCCGCCGTCTATATCGATGCCCATCTCGTACATCCCGAGTCCGAGATCGAGCGCGAGATCCCCGGCCACGATGTGCTCACCCAGGAAATCCACTCCAAGCGGGACGCTGAATGAGGTCACGACCGCGATGTAGGCATTCGTGGCATCGTTGTCGAAGTAGATGGCCTCTACGTCGAACTGCTCTCCGCCGTGAGCGGGCCGAGCGAAGTATGCGCTCCAGTTGTCATCGATGGAGTAGTCGGCCGTTGCCGTCGTCGGCGTCCAGTCGTGATCGAACGTCCCCGTCGCATCAACGGAGAGATCAATCCCGAACCAGTCACTGAGAAGGCTCGCTTCGGCACAACCGACGGTCAAGAACAATAGAGCGATTATCATAACAAGTGCGAGCGGCCTCATGGTGTTACCTCCTGTCAAGGGCGGCATTGGCTGTCAGCGACCTGCTTTTCCTTCCACTAGTACCAATGGTATCACAGCTTGTCAAGGTAAGCAAGAGTTAATTCGCATGCATACAAAGGAGCAGAGACAGGCCTTCGGCCCCTCTAGTATACCCAACTATATCCTGTTTGCTATCTACGCCTTCGCAGGAGTGCGGCCCCTACCAGACCACCACCGAACAGAAGCAGCGTCATTGGCTCAGGCACGGGGGGGTCGTCGCAGCCGGTGATCCTCATTCGCCCACTGTAGCTGATAGAGTAGTCCTCAGTGTCCCACTCGCCCAGCCGAATCGCTATCTTCCTGAGTCCGTACTCCAGACCATCCATCGCAACGCCTCCGGCGAACGGTGCCATCCAGGCAGCCATCCATTCCGCAGCAGGCTGGCCGGACAGCCATGTGAAGGACCTGTGCATTCTCATCCGCACCGAATACGCAAGCATCTCATCAGACGAAGGCCTTATGCGCATCGCGAGGTCATCGCCACCACCATCGATGTCCCAGGCGTAGTCGCCCACCAGCACATCCGGATCAAATCCTACGAATCCCGACGCATCCCCCAACCCAACGTAGATCCCCTTCCCTTCCTCCCAGTTGTACCCCATGGCGCCCCAGGGAATCAGATCACCGTCAAGTTCGATGCCGCTCTCACCCATGCCGATGTGATGAGTAGTCCGCCCAGCGGACTTGGCCCCCACGAAATCGACACTCAAAGAGGGATCGAGATACCAGTTGCAGATCTCATCCGTGACATGGATATCCAGGTTGTAGTCGCCGGCGAAGAAACCGTAGTCACCGTAGCCGAACGGATCGTTAGGATTTACATCATGGTCATACGTCCCGGCACCGACGAAGAGAAGTTCGGAGACGTATGCGGCGCCCGCGTCGGACGCCATCAAACCCACCATCGCAAGCGCCGCAAGGGCGATTCCCACCAGCTTCATACGATCCTCCTCACACACCTACGTCGCGACCTCAGAGAGGACGCGCACGCTACAGATGCCGCATGTTATCATGAGTACGCAACTATGCATCACACGCACCGTATAACAGAGCGAATTCGGTGTGTCAACGGGAATCGCGAAGACCAGGCGTCAGCGCGGACTTCTGTCTGAGCAGATGGGCGCAATCCGGTGTCTGCGGGGACTAGCAGATGGGCGCGAGCTTGTGTCTGCGGGGACTAGCGAATGGGCGCGAGCTCGTGTCTGCGGGGACTAGCGGATGAGTGTCAGCTTCTGTCTGAGGACTCGATCGTCCACGGTCAGTTCACAGAGGTAGATGCCGCTCGATGCGAAGTCACCTCTCCCGTCCTCTCCCTCCCAGACGATCGAGTAGCTTCCCGGAGCGTGGGTCCCGCGCGCAAGCTCACGCACGACGCGCCCATCGATCGAGAGAACCCGAAGCGTCACGTTCGAGAGTTCGGGGCCCGGGATGTCGAAAAGGAGCGTTGCTGAACCGAACGCCGGGTTGGGATAGCGAGTGAACATGATGGCGGCCGGCAGCTCCGGATCCAGCGTGATCGCCCCCCCCTCTGAAGCATCGCTCTCGTTGCCGGAGGTATCCACTGCTGTCGTGTAGTAGGCATAGCTGTTCCCGGGCTCCACATGGGAATCGTAGAACACTGCCTCCGTCAGAAGATCTTCGTTGAGCTTCTCGGCTCGTCCGAAGTCATCGCCCGTGGCTGGATCGTGCCTGGCACGGTAGATGAAGTAGCCCGCAAGATCCTCTTCTGAGTTCGGATCCCAGGTGACCTCGACCCCGCCGGCCCATATTGTACAGTAGACGCCCATAGGCGCGGTCGGTGGCTCAAGATCCGGAGGAGCAACCGTGCGGAAGACCTGGTTCTCTCCGACGGCGACTCCGCCACACGCGTCCCAAGCGTAGATACGGTAGTGATACACACTGCCAGGCTCCAGAGCAGAGAGAACAACTTCATAACTGCACGCGCTGATCCCCCCCGCCATTGCGATGCTGCCATAACCCGAATCGACCCCGTGTTCCATCCACGTTGAGCACGGACGATCAGTGGACCAGCGAATCCAGGCCTCGGTCTCCGCAACCGCCCAGATTCCGGGCCGGATAACAACGGCAGGTTTGTCGTTCGATTGCATACCCGTCGGAGGACCGGCACAGAACGTATACGGATCGCTCGAGCACGTACCGCCCGGAGACTCGCTCACGGCGCAGAACGTATACTCCTCATTCGGAATCAATGGGAAGACGTGCACCTCGTGATGAAGCGCCATTGCCCCACCCCCGCCTGTAGTATCGGTAAGGGCGCCATCCGTTCCGTAGGTGACTGCTGATGTGGCCGGAATATCTGTTGTCCACGAGACGACAACACTCATTACGCTCGTTGCACGGAGAGTGATTCCGTCCATCTCAGGCGGCATCATCGGCACTCCCTCCATGGTCTCAAAAAGGGAATCGGCCGAAGCCGCGAGAACGCCGTGTTCATCGTGCGAGACCACCTGGAAGTGATAGACAGTGGCCTCTGCAAGCCCTGTCAGTGTGCACGCATGGGCCGCGACGAGTGCATCAGTGCTCACGCTGTCCCCGTAAACGGATGTGAGACCAAAATGGACGCGCCCATCGGCCTGTCTATCAGTCGCCCACTCGATGATCGCCCAGTTGATCCCAATACCCGTCACGGCCAGCCCACTCATCTCGAGTGGCTCGAAACCGGCATCAAAAGTACGGTCATCCGAAAATACGATCTCGCCGAACTCATCCTCACTCCGCACCCGGTAGTGGTAGGTCTCGCCGGGATCGAGTCCGACGACTGTAATCGAGTGGTCCAAAACCATCGTGGAGACAAGCGGTGAGACTGCTCCATATGAGACATCCAGCCCGTACTCTATCTGCGAGTCGGCGAACCTGTTTGTCACCCAAGTCACCTCGACCGAAATCTCCGTGACCGCCGCCACGACATCGGTCACGGCAAGTGGCGCAAGAGCAGTTATGAAGATGCTATCATCAGAGTATGCAATCTCGCCTAGCTCGTCTTCGCTGCGCACCTGGAAGTGATACGAGGTGTCTGGATCCAGCCCAGCTATCGTGACGCTGTGATCCGTGACCATGGAGAGATCGGTGTCTGTCGCATGGTCATAGGAAATCGTCTCGCCGTAGCTGATCTGCGAATCGGCCGCTCTGTTGGTCTGCCACGTGATGGTCACCCACCTCGCAGAGACCGCGTCGATCGTCACATTTGACACCACGAGCGGGTCCGGTGCCGTCGAGAATTCGTTATCCCCCGATGCGGCTGACAACCCGCCCCCGGCATCTGAAATCGCTCTGAAGTGGTAGGTCGCCCCTGCTGACAGCCCTGTCAGCGTCACGGCGTGTTCGGTACTCAACTCTGGGTTGCTTGGAGTAGTCAGTCCGTAGGAAGCGGTGTGGCCATACTCAACTCTGGAATCCGCCGGCAGATTGGTGCTCCAGTGTATGACCGCTGTGCTCGTCGTGATGCTGTCAGCATACACACCGCCGATGATGAGATCCCCGGTCGCACTCACGAAAACGCTGTGCGGGCCCGGGGGGAACCCCGTGTCATCAATCTGGAATGTTACGATTCCATCACTGCTCGAGGTGATCGGACTCGCAGGGAGGGGTTCACCTTCCACGACTATATCAAACGCAGTGCCCGCATCTACGCCGATGATGATGTGCGAGCTCTGCCCCCGCTCCCCGGATGAACTCGCCGGAGCGAAACCTGCAAAGCCCACAATCACAAACGCAACGATCGTAACCGCGCTCTCTCGACACAATCTATTCAAAAAACCGAACCCCCGCAGATGCCTCTTCTGAGATAGAGGTAACCGGGACCCGCGAGACCGGCGGCGGGTGCATAGGGGGTAGCCAGTACGGTGAGGTACCGTGGTCAGCCCTTGTGGGGGTCAGCAGGCCGACCTTGCGACCGAGGCTTATCGAGTGCCAGCGCAGCCCCGGCGGATCCCGGTTATGTGTTGCCTTCCTCTAAGCGAAACCGAACATAAGCTTTCCCACTCTTATCCAAGTTGCACAAGCTGTGCCAAATGGTAAGTAACAGGCTCCTCTAACGCCAACTCGCGCCAGAAATCACCACCTGCTCGGCCAATTCTGGGAATGGGAATGCTAACTCGCCATAGGACCGTCAGTTAGACTGGCGTCACGCTTCGCTATGAGATGCGAAATCTGCGGGATGTCCATGCAATGGAACGAGGCCCACCCATGCAACATATGGGTGAGCCTCACTAGGATCTGCTCATGTACTGTGGTTCGGGGTACTGTCAGGAGTCTCGGAAGACTTCCCGTCAGGGCATCGGTCTCGGGACGCCGGAGACACTATCGGATATCGCGCTCGCCCCGAATGAGTCGATGACCGCAACCTGATACCAGTAAATGATCGAGTCAATCAGAGACTCGTGCGTGTAGAATGTCTCTCCTATCGTGTTGATCCTGGCGATCAGGCGCTTGCCTTCCCAATTGGGTGGATCCGGCGGAATCTCCTCCCAACCGATCACTTCGTACGCCATGAAGTCATCTTCCTCGCTCTGGGACCAGGAGAGTTCCAACGACGTCGAATCCGCTGCCCAAGGCTCATAGATGACGACTGGATCAGGAACTTCATTGATGAGAGTCGTACCGGCAACCTCATTACTGATAACCGCTTGGCCTATGTCGTCCACCACATAGATTGCGTAGTAATAGGTGGAGTCGGGCTCCAGACCACCATCAGTGTAGTTCGTCTCGCTCTGTGCAGTAATCTCTGTGAGGAGTTCGATCTCGGTGGAGATCTCCACACCGGGCACGAGGGAACGATATACCTTGTAC
>JAUVLP010000133.1 GCA_030600655.1 Candidatus Eiseniibacteriota bacterium | reverse complement strand
TGGCATGACACCAAAACTACCGCTACTGAGGACGCATAGTACCACATTCTCCGACCGGCGGCCACTCTGGGGCCGGCCCCTCACTGGATAGTGCATCCACCGTGCCACGCCGGACAAGAACAGCTCGCCTGCTTGCCGAGTGCCTCAAGAACAGTCATAATGGGTTTTTCATACGCCGTATTCAGATGGCAGAGGAAGGAGACAGAATGCGATTCCCGAGGACAGTCCCGCTCATGGTGGCCCTTCTGACCCTGTGCTTCTCAAGCGCAGTCGCACTGGAGGCGCCACAACCTCTCGACATCGATGAGGTGCTGCGTTTGATGGAACTCAGCAACGTATCGGACGAGTTCCTGGAGTACAACGAGATCGTCCTTTTCGATCACACATTGATCGAGTTCGAAAGCTCGGGCGCCTACAAGCAGTACAACCACTCTCTCCTCAAGGTTCTCACCGATGAGGGCGTTAATAGACATGGAGATGAGTCGTTCGTTTATCACCGGCGATACACGACGCACGAGATACTTCTCGCAAGGATCATCAAGGCTGACGGTACGGTGGTGGAAGTCGGCGAGGATCTCATCAGCGACGGCACACCTCCACAGATAACGGCTATCGGCATATACGAGTCCGACTTCCGTGAGAAGACGGTCGTCTTCCCCGGACTCGAGATAGGTGATGCAATCGAAATGATCACTCTCGAGGATGCGGAGCCGCTGATCGAGAACGGGTTCACTGGAACGTACTTCCTACAGTACGTCGGCCCGATTCTGGATGCGTCGGTGACGATAACGGGCCCATCGGATACGCCACTCAAGTATGCGATACTCGATGGAGAAGCTGAACTCACCGAGACGACCAAGGGGAACCTTACGACCTACTCGTGGAAGGTCACCAACTCCAGTCCACTCGAACCGGAGATCGGGATGGTGTCTTTCGCCCAGATCGCAACGCGCCTCTCCGTATCCACGTTCCACACGTGGAGCGAAATCTCGCGCTTCGCCTTCGCTCTCATGGAGGACAAGTGCGTGGCAGACGATACTGTGACCGATCTCCTTCATGACATCACAGACGGGCTCGACACGACCGAGGAGAAGATAACGGCCATACACTACTGGGTCATGGAGAACATCCGATACCTCGGCATTGCCATGGACCGCGGAGCGTTTCTGGAACCGCACCTTGCCTCGTACACGATCGAGAAGGAGTACGGGATCTGCCGCGACAAGGCGGTACTGATGGTAACAATGCTTGAGGAGATAGGTGTTCCGGCCTGGGTCGTGTTAATCAATCCCGGCAAGCGGACCGATCGGGAGATCCCTTCCGTCGGTTTCGAGCATGGCATCGTCGCCATCGAGGACGGGCAAGGCGGCTACAGGTACTTCGACCCAACCCTGGACAACCACAGGGAGATTGACGCCAGTTACATCGGCGACCGCTGGGTCCTGCTTGCTACGGAAGAGGGACAGGATCTGCGACAGACCCCACATGTCACTGCCTACGACAATTCCGGAGACATCGTCGACGACACAACCCTGGGAAAAGATGGTACGATATCGGGAAGCGTGACGGTATCGGGGCGGGGCATCTATGAGATGGTACTCCGAAAGATGGGCTCCAGCGCGAGTAAGGAAGAGATCTGGATGATGTGGGATCAGTCGCTCCAGGAAATCTACCCTGGAACCGAACTCACTTCCTTCGTTCTCAGTGATCACGCGGACCTCTACGAACCGATGCAGATGGAGCTTGAGTACACGATCAGAGACTACGCCCTCGACGCTGATCCATATCTTCTCTTCCGCGTGCCCGCCTCGACCGGCGCGTTCGATTTCCTCTCCGGACTGCTCGTAGGACGTCTGACCAGCCTCACGGAGCGGAAGTACCCGCTCGCCATCGGAACAACGATCGGAGCATCCGAGCGCTCACTCGTCGCCATTCCCGACGGCTATGCTGTTGAGAGCTTGCCCGACGAAGTCCACTACGAACAAGGGCCTGTCAACCTCAGCATCACGTACGAGTTCATTCCGGCCTCGGACAACGGCGGGGCCCCCGCGATCCGCTACGAGAAAACCTACGGCATTGCCTCGTTCGAGCTCAAGCCGGACGACTACCCGGCGCTCAAAGAGGCCTCTCGGCTCGCAAGTCGCTCCGCAAGGGGCGAAGTGATACTGAAGAAAGAGGAGGGCTAGACGATGCGAATCCTGATTGCTCTTGCTGCGCTTACCCTTCTGGCTTCTGTGGCTTGCGCCGACCAGTGGGTGGACACGGACATTGAGAGACTTATGGAGAATGCCCCGGGACTCGAGGAATATCCGGATGCCGGTGCGGTGTTTCTGAAGATCCAGAAGCTGATTGATGTGGATGCTGACGGCGCCGTGGATATCCATAGAAACACTCTCACGCGGATTCTGACGCTGATGGGCCGCGAACGGTACAGCGACCAGTCTTTCATCTACAACAGTGATATCGAGAAGCTCATGCTCGTGAAGGGCATCACCACCCGAAAGACGGGGCGCATTGTCGAGGTCGAGGAGGACGCCGTCAATGACATCACTCCCGCGTTCCTCGAAGGCGCCACCATGTACTCCAACGTTCTCCAGAAGGTTATCTCGTTCCCGGTTGTTGGCAGGGGAGCGACCATGGAGCTTCAGCTCCGGGAGATGCAGATACCTGCTAAGGACGGAGAATTCTCGGGAATCGAGTACTTCGCTGCTTCCGATCCGATCCTTGAGAAAGAGGTCCGGCTCAGCGTACCAAGCGATGTGTCGGTCACGAGTGACATAGTGCCGGGGTGGGTGGGATTCGAGGGCGAGTCCCACATGGACGAGAACCACTGGGTTGTGCGTGATGTCCCTGCGGTCGTACTCGAGGAGCACACACTGTCAACACGGGAGCTATACCCACGTCTTCTCTACTCGTCGTACGATTCGTGGGCGGAAGTCGCCGCTTTCTTCGCCGGGGAGTTCTACACACACGTTGAGACCGATGGAGTTGTGGCTACGCATGCAGCAGGCGTCGTCGACGGACTCGAATCGGATGAGGACAAGACGCGGGCGCTCTTCCTTGATGTTGCGGAGAACGTTCGCTACACGCCACTCGATCTCGGCCTGGGGGGATACGAGCCAAATGACGCCGGCAGCGTTCTCACAAATCTCTACGGAGACACACGCGACATGGCCGTCCTTCTCGTGAGTTTTCTTCGCTCTCAAGGAATCGACGCGAGACCTGCTCTGGTCCGCGGCTACGGTGGTGCTTTCACCGAGTCGGTGCCGACACTCAAGCAGTTCAACAAAATCCTGGTCCGCGTGCCGGAAGGCGACGGCTATAGATTCCTCGATCCGCGGCTCGACGATGTGGGCTACGGCCATCTTCACTTCGGCGCAGGCAACACCGCGCTTGTGGTCTCAGAGGATGGGACCGGGGAACTCTTCCGGATAGCCCGCTGGGAACCTGAGCACAACTACGCACAGAAGACGCTCTCGATCCAGCTCTCCCCCGACGGATCTGCAGAGATGCGTGTTATCTGCCGGCTCGGAGGATACTATGACAGAAAGGCACGGCGCGCGCTGAAGGACGCAACACCGTCAGAGGAAGAGAAGTTATTCGATGGATCCGCCGATGCCGTATCATCGGGAGCGACGTCCGTCAGGTACTCACACTCGGATCTGAAGAACCTGATGGAAGAGGTCGGTATTCGTCAGACGGTAGCGGCTCCGGACTTCGCGGTCGTACAAGGCGACGTTATGGTCTTGAGGATTCCGGAGTTTCCACACGACTTTGCAGCAACTGGCATCTATCCTCGCCTTTCTGAGCGGAAACTGCCGTTCGACCTCGAGTCCGAAATATACGACCACTTCGAGGTCAAGGTGCTTCTGCCAAAGGGGTTCACAGTCGAGAGGATGCCTGAGCCGCTGCGCATTGAGACTGAATACGCCGACTTCGAGTTAGAGTGTTCCCTTGGCGATGATGGCCATACGCTCTTCTGGCTTCAGCAGATGACCATTAAGAAGACAGTCGTTCCACCTGAAGACTACGAGGCGTTCAAGAAGAGCTATGACACACTGGCGTCGCCAAAGAACGCTCTCGTTCTGCTCCGTAGAACGGTGCACACACCAACAATGTCGCAGCAGTAGAAGGACACTACAGAGAACGGATCCTATATCGGGAGAGCACGTTCAAGCGCAGCGAAGGAAAACGCAATGAAGCAGAGTTCGCTTGAGGAGATCGCGGGACGACAGAGTCACAGACGTGTTCCCTTTTCGTCGCTGATGCGCAAGCGCGTGCACAGCATCTTGCTCGTGTCGAGCCTCTACGACTCGTTCACGTTCCAGGAGGACGGTAACCTCGGCGAGATGCTGTTTTCAGAGTATCAGGAGCTGAATTTGAGTTCGGCTCCGGCGATCACGAGGGTATCAACTGCCGCCGCTGCAATCGAGATTGTCGAGAAGTCACCCCCGGACCTCATCATCACAATGCCGCGAGTCGGTGAGATGGATGTTTTTGAGTTCGGAAGAACGGTGAAGGAGATGGTCCCCGACCTCCCCATTGTGCTGCTCGCCTACGACACGCGAGAGCTGGCGCTGCTTGAGGCGCGTGACGATCACTTTGGAGTGGACAGGACCTTCGTCTGGCTCGGCGACGCGAAGCTCTTTCTCACCATCATCAAGTGGGTCGAGGACAGGCTGAACGCCGTCGCAGACGCAGAGACCGCCGGTGTCAGAGTCCTTATCCTCGTGGAGGACTCCGTTCACTTCTACTCTGTCTTCCTACCGATGCTCTACACGGAGATAATGCAGCAGACGCAGGCGCTCATGGC
>JAUVLP010000004.1 GCA_030600655.1 Candidatus Eiseniibacteriota bacterium | reverse complement strand
GTCATCGTGACGTCTGTCTGAGGCGTTCCGTTGATCCACGATTCGAGCGTGACGGTTCCCACCTGGATGTTGTCGGTGACCGTTGCATCTGCCGTCGGTGGCCACGAAGCCTCGGGCGTATCGGTGACGGGTGTGTGCGCGACGTCGGGCGCCTCGGTGTCCACCAGAATGCTGAACCCGTATGCGTCACCCGGGGCCACGTACGGTTTCGCTTCGCGGCGACCGGAGTTGTCGACCGCGTAGATGTAGTATGAGACCTCGGTGCCTACCGCCTGCGCAGGGATGTCGGCGTAGTAACTGCCGGCCCTCGCGGCGGAGGTCATGACGATCGGCGCGTATCCCGGCGCTCCGTCCGTCTCCCAGTAGACCAGGAGCGAGTCGGCCTTGAGCCCCGTGTTGCTGTAGTCGTGTATGTAAGCTTCGACGCGATAGTCGGATCCGGAGCTGGCGGTGTCCCGTAGCGGCACGTGGTCGATATAGAGCATGTACCGGTCCGTGATTCCCATCGCTCGGCAATGGATCGCATCATCGGTGAGCCATGATCCTGTATATCCGAGGATCTCGTAGCCCGGCATCGCATTTTCGTAGGTCGTGATCGCGGCGGCATCGTTGCCGGTGTCATACATAGGCACATAGACCTTGTCGTTCACGATAAGCGAGTTCGTATACGGTTCATCGTTCGGTGTGTAGATTCTGATGATCTGATACGGTGTCCCGTATGAGCTCTGGATCTGCGAGAGATATGTGACGTTTGCCTCGATGCGCGCGTAGTCCGAGTGACCCGGATCAACCTGCTTGTAGAGGATCTTGTCGGGAGCCAGGAACTTCGCGGAGCAGTCGATGTGGTGGATCCCGCCGGTCTGGACGTACTCGAGCTTCTCGAAGTTATCGATGCCGACGTACTCGTACATGATATCGTCGATCTCGAGTTCGGTGAGGCCCGTGTTCTCATCCAGAATCAGTCGGGACGAGATCGCGACACCGCGACCGTCCGCCATGTAGTTTCCGCCCGTGGAGGAAAGATCCATCACGTATGCCGGGATGCCCCAATGAGTGGCCAGTAGGCTGGGGATGACATCGTCATTCGGGCGCGGGCGGTTGTAGTCGTGGTCGACTATGCCCTGCTCGTCGCTGCCGTTGATGATGAACCAGGGGCCGTAGTCGCGCGTCCAGTACGAATCGGTCGGTGCGAGGAAGAAGCTCACATTGGACATGTTGGCGCCTGCACTCGAGAGCGCACTTGATGCGGAACTCTGCTGCGAGGAGGTCGCGCAGATGACCAGGAGATCGGTGTCCTGCGAATACTCAGCAAGGAGATCCGTAGGGTTCCCGAACGGATAGCGGACGATCACGCCCGTCATCGGCTCGAACTCACCCGGATTCCTTACGGGACCCGGCGGCGCCGCCGTGGGCTGCTGGTAGGTGCCGATCTCGTGGATGCGCGCCTGCTCCTCGAGCGTCATCCAGATAGGGAGGGAGTCCTCGTATGGGTTCTCCCGCGTCGCCTGCGCTGCCCCGGCCGACATGGCTCCGACCAGAAGCGCAAGAAGCGTGAGCGAGAGAAGCACTGTTGCTGCTGTGCGCGCCCGGAATCGTGTCATCCTTACTGTCCTCCGTTGATTCACCTATCCATCATCCGAATCCACATATCATCATTATTATAACATGGCAAGAGGTCAGAAGATAGAACGTTCTCGGAATGAGTTGCACTGGTCCGTCCGCGATGCAGAGGACTGGCCGATTGGCGGGTTACGCGAATGCCCCTGTCGCGTCGAGGATGAAGCGGGCTCCGAAGAAGAGCAACAAAATGCCGCAGACAAGGCGAACGCCCTCGAGGAAGCGTTCCCCCAGGATGCGAGTCCCCCGATAGGATGCCGATGCGAGGAAGAAGTACCAGATAAGATCGAGGGACCAGTGGACGATTGCGAATACTGCGAGTTGCCACAGCCCGTATCCGGAGGCACGGAAGACGAGCGTAGCACCGACAGTCGCCCACCAGACGAGGAAGTAGGGATTGCCCGCCGACATCAGAATCCCTGCCATGAGCGGTGAAGTCCCTTTGTAGAGCTCCGTTTCCTGTCCAGCCCGAAGAGAGCGCAGGAGCCCGATTCCCATCCAGAGGAGCACCAGTCCGCCGACGAAGCCGATGATTGCGCCGGCCACGCTGTGGCGCAGCAGAGGTCCAAGACCGACCAGTATGAGTACCATCAGAGGGAATTCGACGATGCCGTGCCCGAGCGCGATGAGAACTCCGGCGTGGGGCGATTTCGCGCCCTTGCCTACGACGACCACTGTGAGTGGTCCTGGAGACATAACCCCGGAGAGCGATATGAGAATAGCCTGGATGAGAAACGCACCATATGTCATGGGATCGGACTCTAGCAGAGCGGGGAGGTGGGGACAAGGTGAACTGCACCGGTACAGCTTCATCCTTGACGCGGAGCACCCGAGCCCATACGATGAAAGTGTGTGGAGGTGCGTTCCTCACAGCTGGAGGGGTTCATGTTTGTCATGAGATCGTTCAAGCGCACTTGCCAGCCTGACCAACCAAATCTGCCAACCGATCGAACCCGGCATAATCTGCTGCAGCCAATCCTGCTGGCTCTTCTCCTTGTGAGCCTTGCTGCATCGAGCGCCCTAGCACTTGATTGGTCGCCCGAGGAGATCGTCGGGGGGGACGATTCCGACAACGACTGGACTCCCTCCGTTGATGTCACCGTGGATGGTGCTGCATGGTGCGTCTGGGGGGCAGATATGCCTGAGGATATCGTCTTCTCGGTCAACGATGGTTCCGGATGGACGCCGCGACAGCTGGTTCATCCATCCGATCCAGCGGAGGATCGATCCCCGAAGATATCGTCCGGCGCCGACGGAGTCCCATGGGTTGTATGGAAGAAGAACATGGGTGGCGGGAACCACAGCCTTCTCGTTTCTCACTGGGATGACGCGCATTGGTCAGAGGCGGATACTGTGAGGACTGGTGCGTCACGTTACGACGTGTACAGCATCCACGTAGCAGATAGCAGCGATATCTGGATCATCACGAGCACGTATGAGCCGCCGTGGACCTCCCGGATCCTCCTGACATACCACTGGAACGGTGTGGAGTGGGAAGGCCCTTTCGCGCTCGGTTTCGAGGAGACCGGCGACTACGGGGGGGACATCGCGGTGAGCCCCGATGGAACGGTCTGGGCAACCTGGGGGGCTGAGGGGCACGCGCCAGGCGGTGATGCTGTTGCGTGCGCCGTGTTCGACGGTGAGTCATGGAACGTCCCGGAGATCGTCGACAGCTCACCCGGAAACATGGGAGGGGGGGTAAT
Source organism: Candidatus Eiseniibacteriota bacterium (assembly GCA_030600655.1). Lineage (GTDB taxonomy): Bacteria > Joyebacterota > Joyebacteria > Joyebacterales > Joyebacteraceae > Joyebacterum. The sequence continues at coordinate 50,706 of JAUVLP010000004.1, read as the reverse complement.
CGCCTTCGACGAGCAGAGTGTCCCGATGGTGGTGTGGCTTGGGGACGGGAACACGGCCGCGAACAACGTCAAGTACAGCAGACGTATCGAGGGCTCGTGGACACAGCCCGGGTATGTCAATGAGCCCGATGTGTACCCCGACACTAACGGGCCGCCCAACGTTGACTCCTCACCCTCGGGCGGGATCTGGGCCGCATGGACCTACGGTCGCTACATGGATATGTTCTCCAGTCGAGTAGCGGCAAGCAGGTGGGAGGGTAATCACTGGAGCTCGGAGGAGGCCGTGAGCGACACGGCGACCACCCCGGGGAAATTCGATCATTGGCCCGATGTGGCGGTCTCTCCAGATAGCAGCGTGTGGGTGGTCTGGCAGTGCTATTTTGAGCTAGGGCCGTTCGACGAGGACATCCGGGCATCCCACGGTACCCAGACAACGCCCGTGGACTTCTGTTGTCCTGAGAGCATTGTGGGGACAGGCTCGGTGACGCTTTCGTGGTACGCGGGTGGAAGTGCTGCCGCCGGCCCATTCCTCATCTGGCGGGATGTGCCGGCTGAGGGGGATATCTGTGCGCCTGAACCCTCTGAGTTCACAGCGATCTGTATCACTCCGGAGCCGCTCGCGGGTGGGACCGCGACGTGGGATGATGAGAGTGTGGTCCCCGGCGTCCGCTACTGCTACTGGGTTGAGTGGGCGAAGCCGACAGGCTCGGCTTTTCTTGGTCCGGTCGAAGTGAACGTACCCGGGTCGGTCGCTTCCGGTCCGGCGCGCATCCTGTTTGCCGGCCCGAACCCCCAGCATAGCGGATGCACCATCGGCTATGAAGTTGCGGAGGCGGGGGTTGTGGGCATCGAGATCTACGATGTCTCGGGTCGCCGTGTAGCCCGGGTTTCGGCCGGCTCCCGCTCGGTTGGCGCATACGACACGCCCGGTGAACTTCTTCAGTGGGATGGACGAGGAGGTGACGGCAGCCCAACAGCAAGTGGTGTGTATTTCATTCAACTCATCCATGACGGTCGCCGCATCGAGGGACAGACAGCCAGAGTCACCGTCGTGAGGTAGCAATTGGATTATCCAATTGCGATTGAGACACTGGAGGTGACTGTCATGCCCCGCTCTTCAATGTGGACGATGTGCGCCGTCATCGCGCTCCATCTGTTTCTTCTCGCTCAACCATCACCCGCTGAGATCCAGGGGCTCCGCATCGTCGGCCTGGGATCGCCGCCAGATTCGGTGGTCAGGTACACCGACTACTGCGAAACGACCGGCAACTACACATCTTCTCCGACGTTTGCCCGGTGGACCTTCAACCAGCCGCTCCTGGGTGACGCCGAGCGTGATCTGGACCTGCTGCTCAGCGCCACATTCGCGGAGGATGCCTCCACCATAGTACTGGACACAGAACTGGCCAAGCTAGTGCGAACACTGGATGTCCATACCGACAATCTTTTCACGGAAGCGGGAACGTCGGACTTCACGGATCTTCAGCTCGTGTTCAACTACTTCTCCGACTCCGATGAATATGACCCCGACGACGGATTCGAGGTCTTTCCCACGTGTACGGAGATAGACATCACTGAGCGGAATCACGTTGATGTGTATCTTTACAAGTGGGGGTATCCATCGCAACCGAATCACTGCATGCTTTCGAATGGACGGCTGGAGTACGGAGACAAGGACGTGGGTCAGCATCCGTCCCCATTTGTGAGCATGGTCGAGGATCCACCGTACCTCTACATTCACGCTGACTCGCTCGAGTATGCGAAGAACTCCGTCGGCGTCACCGACGGTCGCGGCAAGTGCCAGGGCGACACGACTTGGGTTCGCTATGTATCCGACGGCGTGGCCCACGAGTTCACGCACATGATCGACTTCAGCAACTACTCGACGCACGGCATCCGTGACGACATCGGTGCCGCCTTTGTGGAGCTGTTCCCAAGTGCTGCTTCAGTCATCGTGAAGCCGCACATCGGGGGGATTGGAGAAGACGATATCCCATATGGGCAGTCCCTGATCACCATGTTCATCGATACCACGTTTCTCTGTCGTACGGTGGGAGCGACCGCGCCATGTCCTTCGATCGCCGGGCTTGTGGAGGAAGACTGCCGGACCCGATACGCGACCTTTGCGCTCTGGACATCGTATCTCTCGCACCGGTTCGGTGAGCTCCCCTATGATGAACATCCGGTCTACGGTTGGATTCGGGCAAGGGATGAGGAGCAAAAGCTGGCGCCAGACATGTGTGGGCTGGCGGACGTCTTTGACGGGGATCAGTTCTCCGATCTTGGGGGGACTGCTCCGAATCCGGGGGAGTTCCGTCTTCGCGAGGTCTTTAGTGACTTCGGTGTCGCCAAATGGGTCGATTCCGACTCGCTGGACTCGGTCTATGACTTCGGCGGGTATGTGTCCCCTGGAGGTTCGTTTGGGTTGTTCCAGAAGCTCGATGGGGGAACCGGGCCCTATGGCGATGCTCATCTGAATTGTTGGGAGATCGCCATACCACCGAAACACCTCATGGATGCGGCGCACGAGGCGATGTGGAGAACAGTCCCAGCATATGGCACCGACTGCCCCGACGGTGGATGGAATGATCCAACGAACAACGACTTCTGCGAGAACGAGTACTGCCATCCTGTTGAAGTCAGCCTGTGGGGATCTGACTACATCGTCTTCGTGGCCGATACGACATACTACGCAGGGGACGATCTCACAGTCACCCTCGATTGGAGCGGTGATGGCATGGCTGAGGGAACGGAGCTGAGAGTCAGTGTGCTCGAGTACGGGTGCGTTCGAGATGCCCTGTACTTGTTCGGGGACGAGCTCGATGACATCAACGAGTATCAATATGGGCCCGGCCAGACGGGCGCGACCTACAGGTTTCACCAATTCGGTGAGGGCGGTGCGGAGTCCGTCGTGGTAGTACTGTCGCTGGTTCAGACAGACTACGAGAGATCAGAGGAGGAGTGTGGTCCCGGCTACGTGGAGTGGTGCATGCAGCGCACAACGGCAAACCACATCGATCTTGCCTATTCCTATTCCTTCCAAGCCAAGAAGACACTTCCCGGGGGCGGCTGTCCCTTCATTGATGTGCTGGGTTCATCCGGCTGGGTCACCGACAACAACGTTCTTGCAGGTGCGCTCTTTGGCTCCGATGAGTCCGACATGTACGTTCTTGAAGAGAATCCTGCAATCGTCGGCGGTACATACCGGCTGAGGCTGACGGAGCCGTTTGAAGAGCTGTCGCACTTCGATAGTGTCGAGCTTTTTGCGATCGACCATCCAGTCGACGTGGAAGTATGCATTCTTCCTGATGGGGAGATTGCCGCGTACAGACGCGGAGCAGGCCCCGTGTCCTGTCGCGGTGAGGATGGAAGAGATCTCCTTGATCTTGTGCTGGCGTCCGATGGTCGCACAGCGATTGTGGCTCCCGGCGCTTCAATGGAGGTCAGCTACGAAACAGAAGCCACGCGTGCCGGCGGAGGAGCCGGGGGACGCGGCAGCCCCGGCCAGAAGATCGAGCCACCTCCAGGAAGGGCAGTAGTCGGATCGGACGCGGAGCTGGATCTTACCGATCTGTGCCTCCGTGCGAATGCTTGCACGAGCGTGCGGCCCATACCGCGAGACGCCGCCGTTGAGGACGGAGTCATCTGCTTCCGCCTCACATCACCCGTCGAGTACTTCGTCGACGAGCTCTTTCTCACCGAGTTTCCCGCAGACCCCCTTCACACACAGCCCTGTTTTCTTCTCGATGCCACACACTCTGTGAGCGGGGAATGTGCCGGCGGGATCATCTCAAACGACGGGGACCGAGTGGACCTGGCACCAGGTGAGACTATCGAGCTCACTTTTCGAGCTCCGAAGCTGGATCCTGCAATGACACGAAGCTTCGTCCTTGTGACGGAAGGCAACTACGAGCGCGAGGCGGGGAGACCCGCGCCTTCAGGGACTGACGTTGTCGCATATCAGGGTGTGCTTGGGGCCTACCCTAATCCGTTCAATCCCAGCACCATCATCCGGTTCGAGGTTCCCTCACTTGGTGGCCGTACGACTGTACGCGTGTACAACATCGCGGGCCGAGTTGTCCGGGAACTGGGCAATGAAGAACTGTCTCCGGGAATCTATGAGCTCGAGTGGAATGGCCGCGATGAAGGCGGTGAACGAGTCGCATCGGGTATCTACTTCTACCGCGTCTACGCGCCGGGTGTCATTGATCAGAAGACTATGGTGCTTCTGAAGTAGCTGATGTGAAACTCAGCTATTGGAACGCAAGGGCCGCTCACTCCCGTGGGCGGCCCCTGTGCGTCGTACGCCGGGCGTGGCGAGCAGCGTCAGGGGCGGCGCGTCATCCCGTGGCGCTAATGGAAACAGCCACGCACGCTTGCGAACTTGCTAAGATTGTGCTACAATGGAAGATAGAGAGGTATCATCTAGCCAAGGAGGGACCCCTACAATGCTACCGAGGACCCCTATCAGACGCCCCCTGATGACATTCGCGATTCTCGTGTTCCTGCTTCTTGCCGTGGCGCAGCCGGCATCAGCCCTGAGGGTTGTCACGTACAACATTCTCAACTGGCCGGGTCTGGACTGGCCGGGCAGGTATCTGTATTTCCAGACCGTCATGGATTCGCTCGATGCCGATGTTATCATCGTCCAGGAGATACAGAGCCAGACTGGGACCAATCAATTTCTGAACTACTGTCTGAACGCCTCCGTCCCCGGCGAATACTCCGCCGACCTCTTCATAAACGGGCCCGACACCGACAACGCCATCTTCTACAAGAACTCGGTCGTTGATACTGTTACGCACGTGACGATCATGACCGACGTGCGCTGGACGATGGAGTACACCGTTACCCTGAACGGCTACGATTCATCGGAAGCGCAGTTCAAGATCCTCTCGACACATCTCAAGGCCGGCTCATCAAGCTCAGACATAGCCACGCGAGAGGACCAGTGCGAGGAGATCCGTGCGCACATGAACGGCTACCCAACGGGTACGCACTTCATCCTGGGCGGCGACTTCAACATGTATACGAGCAGCGAGGCCGGCTATCAGGATCTCGTGGGTTCTCAGGCCGACAATGACGGTCGATGCTTCGATCCCGTCAACAAGCCGGGCTACTGGCACGACAGCTACACGTTCAGGCGGCTGCACACCCAGGCGCCGGGCGTGAGCCCGCCGAGTGGCTTCACGGGCGGAGGCATGGATGACCGCTACGACCAGCTGCTCATATCAGTAGCGCTCCAGGATGGAGATGGCCTCTCGTACATCACCAACAGCCATAAGGCGTTCGGCAACGACGGCTACCGGCTGAACAACGATATCAATAGCCCCACCAATATGGAGATCAGCCAGGTGATGGCGGACGCTCTTTACTACGCGTCCGATCACATTCCTCTTCTGCTCGAGCTACAGATCCCAGCCAAGGTAAATGTTGCAGCATCGTTGGTCTTCGGGAAGGCCATCATCGGTTCGACGGCTGAGGAACTCCTGACCGTGACGAACTCGGCCTCAGCTCCTGCCGATGAACTCGACTACTCACTTGCGGATCCTGGCGGCTTCACGGCGCCCGGAGGTTCGTTCCAGCTTTCTGCTGGAAGCGGCGCTGATCACACCATCTCGATGGAGACGGCCAGTACCGGGGAGAAGGCCGGTGATCTTACAGTCAGCTCCAACGACCTTGATGATCCCGCCAAGGACGTGGCGCTGAGCGGTACCGTCGTTAACCATGCGAGCCCTTCGCTTGATGCTGCTTCGGTTGATCCTGCAGACACGCTCGACTTCGGTTCTCATGAAATTGGGGCGTTCTCGGATATGGTCCTGAGCGTCTACAACGACGGCTACGGTAGTCTTCAGGCGCTTCTTGAGATCTACGATGCGGCGATCGTTGGTGGAGACGGCAGGTTCTCGTTCGTAGGTGGGTTCACGGAGGAGTCGGCCGGTGCGGACGCGGCAGAGTACACGCTCCACTTCGACGATGCAGGCGCGACAGAGTCCACACTCTACACCGCGATCCTGACTCTGAGTAACAGGGATGAATCCGGGATTCACGGGGGAGGCGGGGCGCTGAGCGATCTTACCGTTTACCTCGAGGCGTTCGTTGATGAGTGGACGGGTGTGTCGGACGACGGCATTCTCAGACTTGCATTGAGCTCCGGGGCGCCCAACCCGTTCACGGAACGCACATCACTCATGTTTGCGCTTCCCAGTTCGTCGAGCGTGAAGGTCGAGATCTTCGACATCGCGGGCAGGCTTGTGCGGACGCTCGAGTCGGGAGTCCTTCCCGCCGGCGAGCACGAGATCGCATGGACGGGCCGGGACGACAGGGGAAGGCAGGCCGCTTCCGGCATCTACTTTTGTCGTGCCACCGTTGGCGACTGGCGCGAAGTGAGAAAGGTGGTCCTGCTGCGGTAGCAGCAGGCGTGCTGCGGTAGCACCCCTTCACGAAGAGACAATTTGCTTTCATCGAGCGGCGTCCACGCGAGTACACGTGGACGCCGCTCCTATGTCGCCTTCCGACCGGCCCGTGGTCCGGTCGGAAGAGCGAGCGTGTCGAGGTGTTGTCGGTGCGTCGATCTACTTGATCAAAGCCATCTTGCTCACTGTTCTGTCGGTCTCCGTATTCACGATGGACAGGTAGATGCCGGACGGTACGGATCGACCGGCATCGTCCTTGCCATCCCAAACGGTTTCATGATCGCCGGGAGAACGCGGAGCATCGAACAGCTGACGGATGAGACGTCCGCGCGTGTCGTAGATCCGCAGTGTGGTACGAGTCTCTGTGGGCAAATGGTACCGAATCGTTGTGACGGGGTTGAAGGGGTTCGGGTAGTTGGTTACCGTCAGTCGGCGTGTTGCTACGTCCTCATCGCCAACGCCGGTGCCGGTGTACGTCACATCGAGTGACGGAGACATGCTTGGGTTCGCATACTCCTTTGAGTGGAACTTGCTGCACTTCGCTCCCCATCTGCCGATGATCACGAGACCGTAGTTGTCAGTGCCGTTTTCCACCCAGCTCTGCGCCAGGTCCGTGACGTCCACCTCATACCAGCCGAGGTGCGGCCCGAAATTGTACGCACAGCTCGGTGTCGTCTCGTGTCCGATGTGTTGGGCAAAAGGCCACGTATGCTCGTTCCAGTCCTGGGTGATGGCGTAGACGTCGGTACTGGTGTAGTAGTCACCGGGGCATCGCCACCAGCGGTAGAGGTTCAGAGTCGCGCTATCCACGGTTCCCTCGATGCTGCTGAGGTCGAACTTGATCATGATCTGCTCGCGGTATGTGCCGCAGCCGCCGGAGAAGTTGCCGACCCAGAGCATGGTCGTGTCTACGCTCGCTTGGTCCGGGTCGGTGTACATATCGTCGGTTGGTGCGAGGGTGACCGTGTCCGCCCACGCGGAAGAGACGATCGCTGCGATCAACAGCGCTGCGAGAATCGTATGGTGAGTTCTCATAGCGAATGCCTCCCTTTCCTTCGTTCTGTGTGTACGCGCTTCCACTAGTTCTCAGCCTGCAGTCTGATCATGAAGCGGCTTGCCTCCTTGTCCTCTTGTTCAGGTGTGGAGAGGGGAGCCTCGTACTCGGCCCTGAGAGAGCAAATTCCTTCTCCCAGCCGAACCGTGACCCCCGCAGTGATGTATGTGAATTCGAGATCCTCTGGATCGTTGGATGCTCTGTCCCAAACCTGATATCTCACGTACGGCTGTACGCTGGGCAGTGCGTCAAGACCCGTTGAAATTGTGTAGGCTCCCTCCACGTAGTACGCCATCATCTCGTGGTCCTCCGGGCCGATCGGTATCTCGACCTCGCCCACGCCCACGCCCCTTCGGAATCCTCTTCCCGTGTAGTACTCCCCACGCAGGAAGACGGCGTCCGTCTGGTAGTCGACGCCGAGGCCCGCTCTATAGCCGGTCCCGTGGAGAAGATTCGAGTCGTCCGAGTAGCCGAGGTCCAGTTCGACGTGGTTGTAGAAGCTCGAGACGGAGAGGCCTGGCAGGGGAGTGCGGAATGTGAGCCCGATGTTCGCGTCATGTTCATCGTCCAGGGTCTCGCCGGCGCCGTTGAGATAGGCGAGCTGTCCTTCGATCCCCGCGTGGTCGCCCGTCCGGAAGTCGAAATCGCAGACCACGCCTGCCGGATGGCACGGTGAGACAGCGAACGCCCAGAGTGGTTTCTCTGCTGTGAGCAGGCTGACGCATTCCTGGTGGAGGTCGAACCCGCGCATCACATGTCCTTGCGCCACACCAAGTCTCACTTGGGGGGTGATTCTGTAGTAGACGCCTCCCTCCATGAGTCTCAGCTGCCCACCTCCGACGCACGTCGCCGTGCCGACTTCCATGCCATACTCAACGCGGTCGCCCAGCTCTCCACTGATTCCGACAGCGGCGTGCCGAATCGCGTATCTGTCGATGTGTGGCCCGAATGAAGTCAGGAGAGGAAGACCGTCGCCGAAGAACTCGGCCTGGATCGTCACGGCGGCATGGACCTCCGGCCCCGTAAGCTCTGTGGCCCCGGCAATTTGAGATAACAGAACGAGGGGGATAAGGATGAGAAGAGGTAGAGCGGTTGCAGTCAAGATGCTTCCTCCTTGCTTGGTTGGGATCCTCTTGCGCCGGCGCATTCTGAGGACATAGCCGGGCGACCCCTGGTTGCTATTGCGACTCATTCGCAATAGGGAGAGAAAAAAAGGCTCTCTCTTTCACTGACACTTCTTGCAGTAGCCCCTGATGATCAAATGGTGTCCAGTCATCAGGAACCCATGTTCCTTGGCGACTTTCTCCTGGGAGCGCTCGATCGGCGCATTGTGGAACTCTATGATCGTGCCGCATCGCAGACAGAACATGTGATCGTGATGATCGTGGCCGAAGACGTGTTCATACCGAGCCGGCATCTTCTGGCAAGGGATCTTCTGGACGATGCCGCAGTCGATCAGCAGGGCCAGGGTTCGAAAGACCGTGGCGTGAGAGATGCTGAGTCCCTTCTGACGGAGTTGGTGATGGAGGTCGTCCACCTCGAAGTGGTGATGGAGTGACATCACGTGGAGGAGTATGGCGAGACGCTCGGAGGTGAAGCGGAGGTCCTTCTCCGAGAGATAGGTGCGAAATTTGCGTTCAGCGTCAATCACCCAGGATCCCCTTGTTGCTTGTGAGAGGCAATAGCAATAATATTGCCGGTTCGGGGGGATGTCAAGCGGTTCCTTGCGGTAGTTACTGGTATCACGCTTCATGAGGACGTTGTAAACTTCCAGAGTTCATGTTGTACGATCGAGATTCCCTGAGTGTTGCGGACTCCGCAAGGCAGGTTGGCGTGCGGAATGCCGGCATCATGGTTGTGAGAGCGACGCATGCAGAGCGAGAAACTGGAGAAGCTGAGGGGCCTCCTCTCGGAGATGGGAACCGCGGTCGTCGCGTTTTCGGCGGGCGTGGACAGCACGTTCCTTCTCAAGGTTGCGGTGGATGTGCTCGGTGACAATGTTGTCGCAGTGACGGCGACTTCGGCCGTCCGGGCGGCGCGGGAGCTTGATGATGCGCGCGCATTCGCGGCTTCACTGGGTGTAGAACACATTATCGTAGAATCGCACGAGCTGGAGGCAGACGCTTTCACGTCGAATCCTCCGGACAGATGCTACATTTGCAAGAGAGGTCTCTTCGCGGAACTCGTCCGCATTGCGGCAGAGCGCGGAATGAGCTGTGTGATGGATGGGTCGATCCAGGATGACGAAGGCGATTACCGTCCCGGGATGAGAGCGCTCGCAGAGCTTGATGTCAGGAGTCCGCTCAAAGAGGTCGGGTTTACGAAACCCGCGATCAGAGCGATCTCAAGGGAGATGGGGCTTCCGACGTGGGACAAGCCGTCATCGCCGTGCCTGGTGACGAGGATCCCGTACGGTGTCGAGATAACGCCGGAGAGACTTGCCCGCATCGAGCGGGCCGAAGCGATCATCGCGGGTCTAGGGGTCCGCGAGCTGAGGGTCAGGGATCATGGTTCAGTAGCCCGCATCGAGGTTGGTGTCGATGACATGAAGCTTCTGCTTGATCCGGCGAACAGGGAGACGGTAGTAGCAGGACTCAGAGAACTAGGATTCACATTTGTGACTCTCGATCTGAAGGGCTACCGGCGTGGGAGTATGAATGTCGGGCTCGGCGATGTGAAGGGGACTAGCAACAGTGGATGGTGAGCGCATCAAACGCCTTCTGGATGACGTACAGTGTGGAAGGCTTGAGATAGATGAAGCCATGAGGGAGCTCAGAGCGTTTCCGTACGAGGATCTGGGTTTCGCCAAGATCGACACGCACCGGGATCTCCGAACCGGTTTTCCCGAGGTCATCTTCTGCGAGGGCAAGACACCGGAGCAGCTCACTGCCGTGGGCGGCGCGGTTGTTGCGCGCGGCGGTCTTCTGATGGCCACACGGGCGGACGTCGCTGCCTTCGACGCCATTCGTGAGGCAGTGCCCGATGCGACCTATCACGAGAAGGCCCGGATTGTGACGGCGGGCCCGGCTAGAGAGAAAGGCGGTGGGGGGAGCATCCTTGTCGTCAGTGCCGGGACTTCCGACATGCCGGTTGCCGAGGAAGCCGCTGTTACGGCGGAGATCATGGGCAACGATGTCGTTCGGCTCTACGACGTAGGGGTTGCAGGTATTCATCGCCTGTTCGCTCACCGCGATGAATTCGAGCGCGCGAGTGTTATTATCGTGGTAGCCGGTATGGAAGGTGCGCTTGCCAGTGTCGTCGGGGGGCTTACCGACAAACCCGTGGTGGCTGTTCCAACGAGCGTCGGTTACGGCGCGAGCTTTGAGGGACTCTCGGCTCTTCTGACGATGCTGAACAGCTGCGCGCCGGGAGTGGTCGTCGTGAACATAGACAACGGTTTCGGGGCGGGGTACTTCGCCAGTAGTGTGAATCGGTAGTTCGCAGCATTTCGGTGAGGAGCTGACGCGGATGAAGATTGCGTATTTCGACTGTTTCTCGGGGGTGAGCGGCGACATGATCGTCGGCGCTCTTCTCGATGCCGGCCTCGACCTGCAGGATCTCGAGGCCGAGCTGTTGAAGCTTGGGCTGGAAGGATATTCGGTGAGCGCCGAACGCGTAGGGCGTGGCGCGATCACCGGAACTAAGTTTCTGGTTGAGACCGACGAGACCGGGCACGGGAGAACGGTCGGGGAGATCATGCAGATCCTGGGCGACAGCGCTCTCGACGACGACGTCCGTTCATCCGTGCGCAGCGTTATCAGCGAGATCGCTCAGGTTGAATCGCGGATCCATGGAACGTCCGCTGATGAACTCCACCTTCACGAGACGAGCGGGCTTGATTCTATCATAGATATCGTCGCATCGATCGTCGGGCTCAAGATGCTCGGTGTCGAGGCTGTGTTTGCGTCTAAGATACACGTCGGGACAGGATTTGTGGAATGCGCACACGGTACGCTCCCCGTACCGGCGCCTGCGACGCTGGCGCTTCTCAAGGGAATTCCCGTCTACTCCAGAGGCATAGAGTCAGAACTGGCCACACCGACGGGGGCCGCTCTGCTCAGAGTCCTCGCACAGGACTTCGGTCCAGTTCCGGAGATGAAGGTAGAGGCCGTCGGGTACGGCGCTGGAACCCGCGAGCTCGAGATGCCGAACGTGCTGCGAATAGTGATCGGCGACATCAGTTCCGCGACGTACGAAACGGATGAGGTGGTTCTCATAGAGGTGAACATCGATGACATGAATCCTGAGTTCTTCGGTCACGTGTCCGATCTCCTATGGACGCGGGGAGCACTCGACGTGTTCCTGACACCGGTCTTCATGAAGAAGAATCGTCCCGGGACGGTGCTCACCGTGGTCGCGCCGCAGGAGCACGTTGACGAGATCGTCTCGACGATTTTCAGTGAAACTACCACTTTCGGTGTTCGGATGACCAAGGTCGAACGAAGGAAACTGACCCGCGAACTCTTCTGCGTGGAAACGCGCTTTGGCAAGATAGGGGTCAAGCTTGGTCGCACGGACGGCCGTGTCGTGACTCTGGCGCCCGAATACGAAGACTGCAGGGAGGCGGCGCTGAGGTGCGGTGTCCCATTGGCGGATGTTTACGATGAGGTGAGAGCGGTCGCACGGGAGACCGTGCGGGCCGATGGAGACACAGAGGGAGACGCTCAGAATTCGGACCGGTGGACGGGGAGATCGGAATGACGAAAACAAGTGGTGACAGATCGTTGATCAAGCACAAGGTAGGGTTCCTGGCTGGAATTCTGGCATTCGTTTTCCTGGTGTGCGTTCCCCTCGGGCTTGGTCCCATGATCCAGAGGACGCTGGCTGTACTTGCGCTCTGTGCGATCTGGTGGGGAACCGAGGCCATCTCCATATACGCGACGGCCCTTCTGCCGGCAATACTGCTTCCACTCCTTGGCGTTCTATCTCTGCAGGATGCGCTATCGCCTTATGCCAACCGTCTCATCTTTCTCTTCCTCGGCGGGTTCATGATCGCGCGAGCAATGATGAAGTGGAGTGTCGACAGAAGGCTCGCGCTCCTGATCCTGGGGCGGGTCGGCAGCAATCCCAAGATGCTCGTTCTCTACTTCATGGGCCTTACGGCGTTCCTGTCTGCTTTCCTCTCGAACACTGCGACTACAGCCATGATGCTTCCCATAGGCATGGCGATACTCACGAATTCGAAGCTGAGTGCCGAATCGCGCTTCGGGACGGTGTTGCTTCTGGGGATCGCATATGCCTCTACGATTGGTGGAGTGGCGACGCTCGTGGGAACGCCGCCGAACGTACTACTTGCCGGTTTCTCTCAGACACTTCTGGGTAAGGAAATTACGTTCTTCGACTGGTTGAAGGTGGGCCTGCCGTACGCCATCGTGATGCTTCCTCTCACGTGGTGGTTCCTGTGGGTCATGCACAAGCCGAAGGTGGTGGTGATCGATAGCGGCGACACCATTGAAGACGAGCGCAAGCTCCTCGGCCCGCTCGAGAGGGGCGGCAAGTACACGATTGCTGCTTTCGCACTGGTTGCGGCACTGTGGCTCACGCGTCCGTTCTGGGACAGTCTGCCGATTCCCGGCATGACGCTCGTTCAATCAAGGTTCGATGACTCGCTTATCGCGCTCACTTGCGCTCTCCTCCTCTTCGTAGTACCGACCAGCATCAAGAAGTGGGAGTTCCCGCTCGTGTGGGCCGATACGCGTTCGATCTCGTTCGGTATCCTATATCTCTTTGGAGGCGGGTTGGCGTTGGGCAAGGGGCTCTTTGAATCCGGAGCTGCCCAGTGGATTGCGGAGTCGCTTCCTCTCTCTAGCGAGTTGAGCCCGCTCGTCCTGATCCTGATCGTGACCGTCATTGCATCGTTCGTCAGCGAGGTCGCATCGAACACGGCGGTGGCCAATATGATGATCCCGCTTCTGATCGCGGTCGCGACGGCCATCAATGTCTCACCGTTCCTTCTGGCCATCCCAGCGACTCTCGCATGCTCGAACGTGTTCATGTTGCCGATCTCGACGCCGCCGAATGCCATCGTCTATGGTTCGGGTAAGCTGGAGATGTCCGACATGATGCGAACCGGATTCTGGTTACATCTGATAGGTCTGGTCGTCATGATAGTGCTCGTCTACTTCATAACCGGGAAGGTATTTGGAATGTTCCCTGTCTAGCCGGGAGCATCGTGGAGGAACGGAAGCAATGACGGTAGTTCTGAACGGATCAAGTCTGACCATCGAGCAGGTTCACGATGTGGCCAGGAATCACGCGGAAGTCAAGCTTGCGTCCGACGCGCGGAAGGCCGTGGTGAAATGCCGCAAGGTCGCCGCGGATCTCCGCGAGAGTGGACAGCTTATCTACGGCGTAACGACTGGCATCGGTGAGCTGGCGCGTGTCACCGTGTCGCCGGAGCATGGGGAAGAGCTGCAGAAGCGTATCCTTCGCAGCCACTCAGCGGGTGTGGGGGAGCACTTCAAGGAGGACGAGGTCCGCGCCGCGATTCTCCTGAGGGCGAATGTTCTCGCCCGCGGGTACTCTGCCGTGAGACTGGAACTCCTCGAAACACTGATCGAGATGCTGAACAAGAACGTTGTGCCGGCTGTTCCCGAAAAGGGTTCGGTGGGGACGAGCGGTGATCTTTGCTCGCTCGCTCACATCGGGTGCGTGGTGATGGGAGAGGGGAAGGCCTATTTCGGTGGTCGCCTTATGGGCGGACGTGCCGCGATGAGACGGGCAGGGATCGAGCCCGTCAAGCTTGCCTTCAAGGAAGGACTCGCGCTGATCAATGGTTCGCAGTTCTTCACGGGCTGTGGCGCTCTCAGGGTGTATGATTCAGAGCGTCTCATGAAGAGCGCCATCATTGCGAGCGCGATGTCCGCCGATGCGCTGCGAACGCCTCTGACGCCGTTCGACAAGAGGATCCACGAACTCAGGCCCTTCAATGGTCAGAATGCCGTCGCTGAGAACATGAGGAAGCTTCTCAAGGGAAGCGGCTTCATCAAGCGCGGCTCCGGCAAGGTGCAGGATGCGTACAGCATCCGATGCATCCCGCAGGTCTACAGTCCTTCGATCGATACGCTGAACTACACGCGGAACCAGATCGAGATCGAGATGAACTCGGTCACGGACAACCCGCTGTTTTTCCCGGACGATGGAGAGCAGCTCTCGTGCGGGAATTTCCATGGCCAGCCGATAGCCATGCCGCTCGACTTCCTCGGGATCGCGATGAGCGAGATAGGTTCTCTCTCGGAACGGCATATCAACAGGCTCGTGAATCCGTACCTAAACGGCGGTCTGCCGGCGTTCCTGGTCAAGAGCGAGGGGTTGAATTCTGGCTACATGCTGGCGCACTACACGGCAACCGCGCTTTGTTCGGAGAACAAGATTTTGTCACACCCTGCCGTCGTGGACAATTTCAGCATGGCGGCCGATCAGGAAGACACCGTTTCGATGGGGCCGATCGCGGCCCGGAAGCTCAAAGAGATCATGAGCAACGTGCTGAACGTCGTTGCCATTGAGATGATGTGCGCCGCGCAGGCGTTCGATCTTCTGGATGGACGACCCGGAAAGGGCACGGCCATTGCGCATCGTGCCATTCGGGACGTCGTTCCCACCTATCTGAGGGACAGGATCGTTTCTCCCGACATCGAGCGGATTGCGGCTCTGATCGCGAGCTGGGAGCTTCTTGATGCAGTGGAGAAGGAGGTCGGTCCGGTTCACCTCAAGTCTCGCTCGCGGAAGGTGCAGGCGGTGCGCAGGCACTGGTGCTCCTAGCTTGCGCGGTGCATCGTGCGGAACATCGGGACCGGTCGTGGATGCGAGATGCCTACCTGTACAGGCTCTTGATCCGTCCCCAGCTCACAGGGGCTGCCTCGGGCGGATCTTCGACCGATGTCACTTGGCCGTCGCAGGACGCGTCGGTGCACCAGTCGGAGAAGTCGATGCACCAGAGGAGTCCGGGGTCATCGTTGCAGTCGTAGATCTTCGCCGCGATTTCGTCCGGGTCGTCGGTTCCCCACCAGTTGCCCGTGAAGTCGATTGTGTCGGCGGAGGGGGTTGAGGTTACGAGAACCTCGTAGGTCGTATCGTCCGCGAAGAAGTTGTGGTTGAAGATAGGGGTGGGGCCGCTCTGGCGGATCCGGATGGCGGATTCGTCCCCGTCGCTCGTATTGCCGAAGAAGACGTTGTTGATGAACTGCGCTGACGCTCGTGGCGGCGAGCTACCAGTGTTTCGCACGTCCACCGCACCGCCGCCGAACTGGTTAGCGTGGTTACCGGCAACGGTGTTGCCGCTAGCGAAGCAGGCGCTGTTGTAGAGAGCCATTCCTCCACCAATGGAGCCTGCGTAGTTGCCGATGATCCTGTTGCTGATGATGGATGTCTCATCGCCTCCCCAATCCTGGATACCCCCACCATCTAGAGCAGAGTTCCCCTCAATGAGATTGTCGGTGATCTCGGCATGATTGCAGTAGACATAGATGCCACCACCTGACTGGTTGCCGGCGAAGGAGTCGGCGGCATTACTGATGATCGTGTTCTCCTTGATGATCGCCTCTCCGCCCCACACACCGATGCCGCCCCCATCGCCGGCGCGATTTCCTTCGATCCGGCAGCCGCTCACCTCGATGGACGAGTCGGTGCTTCCGATGCCACCTCCCTCCATCCAGAGCGCACGGCAGCCTATGATCGTGCACGAGACTATCCGCACATCGGCGTCGTCGGCTCTGATGCCGCCGCCCCACTCGTAGGAGTCTCCCCCCGTGATCGCGAACCCCTCGATCCGTGTGTCGGGTCCGACGTTCTCGCAGTGGATGACCGAGTAGTAGGATGCGCCCTCGTTGTCGATGATGGTCGACTCAGGGCCGGCCTCACTCAGCAGAGTCACCCCGTCTGCGGTGGGTCCCACATAGAGATGCTCGTAGTACGTGCCTGGCGCCACAAGGACAGTGTCGCCGTATGCTGCCGCGTCAATACCCTCCTGGATGGTGAGGTAGTCGCCGCCCCCGGCTTGATCGACGTGGATTGTGGCGGCAGACGCCAGCGTCGCGTCAGTTGCGAGCAGTGTGAGGAGCAGGAGCGCAAGAGCTGAAGCTCGGTGCGGTGGGTACATGAACCGAAACCTCCGCTTCACATGAAGAGCAGTCACCAATAGTCTACCACGTGAGGTCGGGTTACCACAAGATCTCTCCAGTACTGGGTGAGCAATGAGGGCGAGAACCACGGCGTGATCATCCTGCTTCCCGCCGCGTGCGGCCACGCGATCACGACGGTAGATCAACAGTTGAATCCTCCTGTGCTGGAAGTGTACTGGTCCGCGGGGCGTTGATCAGTTGCTAGGACTGCCCTATTCTTGACGCACCCCTAGCGGGTGTGTATCCTCGTTGGTGCTGCGTGCGTTTCATAATAGAACACACACCACACTCGGCGGCTTTGGGTCGTAAGACCCGGGCCTCAGGAAAGGGGATGCCGATGAGGGGGAGTTCTCGCTTCCTCTGGGTTGCGCTGTCCGTGTGCCTCGCACTCGTGACGGTCGCGAATGCCCAGACTATCGAAGACAAGGTCCAGGAGTTCACGCTGGACAACGGGATGACCTTCCTGGTCGTTGAACGCCACGAGGCGCCCGTCTTCTTCGGCGCTGTCGCCTTCAAGGTGGGTAGCGTATACGAGCGTCCCGGCATCACGGGAATCTCGCATCTTCTTGAGCACATGCTCTTCAAGGGGACCGAGACCGTCGGAACGACCGACTACAAGAAAGAGATCCCATATCTGGAACGCGAGGACGAACTTGCCGAGGCGGCGCGGGATCTTAGGCGCGAACTCGAACCGTGGAGGCTGGAGTTCTTCCAGAGCCTGGCCGACGATGTGATCGAGGGGTTTTCCGAAGAGGACCGGGAGGTGATGGGGGCGGACAGGGCGCTCGAACTTGAGCTCCTCGTTGAGAGACTCTCCGACGTGGGACCCACGGATGAGATGCTCAATGTGTTCGGGCTCGTGCGACAGGGTGGGGTCGACCACTTCGAGCACTATCTGGAACTCCTGGGGCTCGAGATGGAGCTCTACGACACGATGACCGAGCACCGGGAGCTCATAGTTTCCAACGAATTCTGGGAGACCTACATGAACAACGGTTCCCGCATGCTCAACGCGGGAACTTCATACGACGGCACCTTCTACTTTGCCTACCTTCCCTCCAACAGGGTCGAGCTCTGGATGTTGATGGAGTCCGACCGGATGGCCAACTCTACTTTCCGGGAGTTCTACTCGGAGAAGGATGTGGTCATGGAGGAAAGGCGCATGAGCGAGAACAGGCCTGAGGACGTGCTTGATGAGGCGTTCATGGCCACCGCCTACAGCGCCTGCATGTATGGAAGCCCCGTGCTTGGGTGGATGACCGATATCGAGGACATAACGCGCAAGGACCTGGCCGCGTACTACGCACGGTACTACGGAGCGCAGAACGCGACAGCGATGGTAGTCGGCGACGTGGATTTCGATGATGTGAAGAAGCTGGCCGAGAAGTACTTCGGGAAGGTCGACGCCGGAGAGCCGCTGCCTCACATTACCGACATCGAGCCTGCGCAGCAAGGTGAGCGTCGAGTGGTTATCAAGCTGGATGCAAAGCCCATCCTCACGATTGGCTATCACGTGCCGAAGGCGCCACACCCCGACTTCTACGCGCTTGGGATGCTGTCCTCGATTCTCTCGGACGGACGCACCAGCCGTTTCTATCGCTCCATCTACGATGAGAAGGGGCTGACGCGCGGCGCGCCGTACGCCTACATCGGACCCGGCAACCGGTTGGATCCGATCCTCCAGATCGGTGCGGAGCCACAGGAACCGCACACGCTTGAGGATGTCGAAACGGCCATCTACGAGGAGCTTGAGCTCATCAAGGCCGAGGGTGTCTCCGAGCGCGAAATCGAGCGCAAGCTGAACTCCAACGAAGCCGATCTTGTGCGAGCCCTGGGTTCGAACATCGGACTGGCGTTTCGTGTCGGGATGTACCAGGCGTTGCGCGGCGACTGGCGTGAGCTTCTGCTGGACGTGGAGCGGATGAAGCAGGTGACGTCGGATGATATCGTTCGCGTCGCCAACAAGTACCTTACCGAAGAGAACAGGACGGTTGGGTGGCTCGTGGAGACCGCTTCCGAGGACGGAGGAGAAGGCGGTGACGAGGTGGACATGCGTGCGCTCATGCAGTGGGTGATGACCACGCTTCCCGAGGAGGAGCGGAGCGATCTCATGATGCAGATCCAGTCCATGAGCGACAAGGACAGGCAGGAGCTCACAGAGGAACTGTGGGCGCGGATGCAGGATGAGCAGGGCGGCGGATCAGAGACCGAGACGGATCCACGCTAGAGCGCGAGATCAGGCCGACCACCGTCAAGATCAAGGAGCGCACGATGAGGAGACCACTTGCAGTCACACTAATTCTTCTGGCGGTTATCATCCTGCTTCCTGTGCAGGCCGATGCCGGCAAAGTGAAGCATCCGAGCAAGCTCAGATTTGATGACATTACGCTTGAACCGTTGATGTACGAAGAGATCTCTTTCGACAATGATATGACCGGGTTTCTTGTGGAGGACCACGAGATTCCGGTCGTGGACATTTACATGCTGATCCCGACCTCGAGAGCTCCGAGGGACAAGACCGGACTGAACGAACTTGCCGCCTGGGTGATGCGAAATGGCGGGACCGAGGAGTGGCCGGCTGAGAGGATCAATGAAGAGCTCGAATTCGTCGCCGCGAGGGTCGAGATCGTCGGCTCAGATCTCAGGACGACGGTTCACGTCAACTGCCTCAAGAAGGATCTCGATCTTTGCCTGGAGATCCTGGGAGAACTGCTGAAAAGCCCGAGCTTCCCCGAAGAGAAGATAGAACTCACGCGATCGACAATGCTTGAGAACATCAGGCGCGAGAACGACGAGCCGCGCAGGATCGCGATCAGGGAGTTCAGGAAGGTCGTCTACGGAGACCATCCGATGGCTTGGCACGATACCGAGGAGACGGTCGCCGCCATAACGCGCGACGACCTCGTGAAGTTCCACCGCAACTTCTTTCATCCGAATAACGCGATCATAGGTATCTCAGGCGATGTGACTCGCGACGAGATCATGGCCGGGCTCGATGCTGCGCTCGTCGGATGGCAGCCTGCCACCATGGTTGTGCAGCCGGACGTTCCGCTGGAGCTCTCGTTCGAGCCGTCCATAAGCTATGCGTACAAGGACCTGAACCAGGCCGTCATCATGATCGGTCACCTGGGGCTCAACAGCCGTAACGAAGACCGCATGGCGGTGCGGATAATGAACTACGTCCTCGGTGGTGGAAGCTTCTCCTCGCGGATCACGCAGAAGGTGAGGACCGACGAGGGACTCGCGTACGCGGCCTACTCGCGCTATGGCGACGATCCGTGGACCTTCGGAACGTTCATCGCTTCGTCTCAGACGAGGGCGGATGCGGCGGGAAGAGCTATCACTCTCATTCTCGATATCATTCGTGAGATGCGTGATGAGGGGCCGACCGATGAGGAGTTTGAGCGAGCCAGGGACAGCTACATCAACAGCTTCGTCTTCGAGTACGACTCGAAATCGCAGGCCGTCTCACGACTCGTCAATCTCAAGTGGGAGGGGAGACCGCTCGACACGCCCGAGCGTGATATCGATGCGATCACGGCGCTGACCCTGGAAGATGTCAAGCGAGCCGCCGCGACATATCTGCACCCGGACGGCCTGGCGATCATGGTCGTAGGGGACGAGAGCACTTTCGATCAGCCGCTCTCGAATTTCGGAGAGGTCCGGTCGATCGAACTGGAATGAGCGAGCACTCTGGAGTAAGCGTATAGCGGAGGGGGGCGTCTCACGGTCCGAGCTCAAGCTTGACGTGGGATCCCCCCTCTGGTACTATAACGGTTGCCGGCTTCGTATCTGTCCGCGCGGCGCACGTCGGGAGGGACTGGGCCGCAAGGAGATGGTGACGAGGGCGGCCTATCTTTGCGTGGGCCACGGCCTTGGGTCACTGAGCCGCGGCCTCAGGTGGCAGTCGACTGATGGTCGGCGAATCTGAAGCCAGGGCAGGGCGCCGGATGTTCTTCGTTCTGATACTTGCGTTCCTATTCCTCATCTATGGTGCTGTCGAGTACCGTTTCCACACCAGGAACCTCGATGCGGTTCCCATTCGCATACACGTCAACGGGACACGCGGCAAATCGTCTGTGACACGACTGATTGCCGCAGGTTTGCGCGCAGGTGGGATTCGCACGTCTGCCAAGACCACGGGATCCGCAGCGCGTTACATCCACCCGGACGGTAGTGAGGATATTGTCTCCAGACCGGGCCCTCCGAACATCCGCGAACAGCTCGATATCATAAGCCGAGCGGCGCAAGAGGGCGCCCGTGCACTCGTGATCGAATGCATGGCCCTGAGACCCGATCTGCAACGCCTGAGCGAGCACCGGATAGTCCGTGCCACGATCGGGGTCATAACCAATGCGCGTCCGGATCATCTCGATGTCATGGGGCCGACCGCGGACGATGTTGCAGTCGCACTCTCCGGCACCGTTCCGGACGGTCAGGTCATCTTCACCGCGGAGCACATCCGGAGCGGTGCGATTCGTGAGGCCGCGAGGGAAAACGGGTCCGTCTATCACGAGGTCCACGAATCGGACTACGACGACGGAATCGCCGGGGGCTTCGCATACATAGAGCACCGTGAGAACGTGGCACTCGCGTTGGCGGTCTGCAGTCACGTTGGTGTGCCGCAAGATGTAGCGCTCGGCGGCATGAGGAGCGTGACCCCGGACATGGGGGCTCTCACGATTCACAGAGTGCGGGAGGCGGGTAAGGACATTGAATTCGTCAATGCCTTCGCCGCCAACGACAAGGAGTCCACGAGGGCAGCCTGGAACATGGTTGCACCCAGATCCGTCCCCGACAGAACCGTGATAGGGATTGTGAGCATGCGGGCCGACAGGCCTGATCGCGCATTCCAGTTCGGCGAGATCATCGCTGAGGATATCGAGGCTGACTTCTTCATACTCACAGGTGGCCTGACGCATCCGGTGAAGAGCGGAGCCCTCAAGCGAGGGCTTCCGAAAGAGAAGATCGTGGATATGGCCGGATGCACTGCCGACGAGGTATTCTCGAGGATCCTGGAGCTGACGAAATCTCGCTCCATCGCCATCGGGGTAGGCAATATAGGAGGCACGGGAGCGAGCATTGTCTCTCTCTTTCACAAGAGGAGCGAAGCCAAGTGATTGAGTTCTTGGGTGGAGCCAAGACGATACCGACAGCCGTTGGGCTGGGACTGATCGTCAGCCTTGTCTTCTCAGAAGCATTTGGGTTGGCGGCTGGTGGAATGGTCGTGCCGGGTTATCTCGCGCTTGCTCTGGCAGAACCGTGGCGTGTGGTTGGGACGATCGGAGCGGCGATAATCACATTTCTCATCGTGCGGCTGATGGGGCAGTTCATGCTGCTCTACGGACGGAGACACCTGGTGATGGTCATTCTCATCGGGTTCATCGTAGGCCACCTCACACGCTTCGTCTTCGGACGCCCGGAGATCCCTGAACTTCTGAGCTTCGAGGCCATCGGCTATATCATTCCCGGTCTCATTGCCTACTGGATGGAGCGGCAGGGAGCGCTCACGACGCTCATGGCGATGCTCATGGCGGCCGTGCTGGTTCGTCTTGTGCTGATCGTGGGAACAGGAGGGGCCCCGATTGAAATACCGACCTGGTAGGGTTCATGTGATGAGCCTGGTGGGGCTCGCGGTGCTCGGCCTGGTTCTCGCAACGATCGCCGAGCGATCGAAGACACCCGTTATGCAGCAGCACTTCGCGGAGAAGATGGACGCCGCTACCAGAACGAACCTCGCGATAGTAGTGCTCAAGGCTGAGCGTCTCGATCGCGGTGGCGTGATAGATGTAGTCAACGATCCCAATGAGACGGGGCTGATCGGGGTGAAGGTCTCTCCGACAACGACAAGTCGTGGGTCGCACGAGCAGAAACTCAAAGCGCTCGATCCAAACATCTCCGCTGCCTTCGTCGATATGTTGAAGCGAGCAGGTGTCGCCGACGGTGATCTCGTGGCGCTTGGTTCTACTGGTTCGTTCCCGCTCATGAACGCGGGTATGGTGATCGCCGTCGAAGCACTGGGTGCAATACCGGTGTCAGTTCCATCGGTTGGCGCTTCGATGTGGGGCGCCAATGATCCTGATCTCACGTGGCTCGATATGGAAGCGGCGCTTGAGCGAGAGGGGATAATTTCGCACAGGTCGATCGCGGCCTCACTGGGAGGCAGTAATGACATGGGCCGTGGGTTGTCACCCGAGGGCCGCGGCCTGCTCCGGGATGCGTTCGAGAGGAACGGCGTGGCGCTCATCGACGAGCCGTCGCTTGACGAGAGTATAGAGAGAAGGATGGAGATCTTCCGCGAGGCGTCCGGTGGGCGCGATTACCGGGTCTATGTGAATATCGGAGGCGGTCTGGCCAGTCTCGGGAGCAGTCAGACCGGCAAGCTCATCAAGCCGGGTCTCTGGCGCAATCTCCCGACCAAGAATTTCCCGAGAAGGGGAGTGCTTGTGAGGATGGCGGAGAACGGCGTGCCGATCATCCACGTGCCCCGACCTGAAGATCTCATTGAGCGTTACGATCTGAGCTCAGAGCCCATCCCGCTCCCGGCCGTGGGGACAGGCGGCGTCTTCTACAGAGACCGCTACAATGTACCGCTCGCCGCTGTGTTTGCTGTCCTCTACGCTTTCGTGATCTTTGTTGTTGTGAGGATCGACATCAAACACTATCTGTTCAAGGGGGCACGGTAGCGTGGGGAAGACGAGGAGGACCACGGGATTCGGAGCCGTTTGCTGTGTGATGATAGCATCGGTTGCGGTCGCCCTGACAGCTACGGTTGCACAGGCTGCGGACTGGCGGTCGCTCGCACCGGGCGGTGATGTATCCAGCACCAGGATCATGGTGGAATCGCGCGCGCTCACCTACTATCGCTTCGATTCAGAGAACGCCCTCAGATTTGTGGTCGAGGGGCCGACCCGCGTCAAGATACTGACTCGCCTCAGCGTGTCGAACAACCTCGGGGGCGTGGGCAGAGGCGAGAGCGTTCCAGCTGGAGCATCCACCGTTGCTTACTCTGTGGAGGTTCACAGGGACGGCGTGCTCATAGACACGAGAGAGCTCGCGACGGAGGCGGCGAGTGGGAAGGCCTACTACGTGGCGCTGACTGCGTTTACTCCGGGGAAGATACGCCGCATCTACATAGACGTGCCCACAGGGACACACAGCTACTCGCTCAAGGTTGTGGGGCGGGCGATGATCGATGCACGCATCTTCGAATCGACAACACAAGTGCCGAAGCGCGTCTCGATCGCCCCGCGTGAATACGGAGCCGTCGAGACGCTTCTCCACAAGGAGAAGGAACTGACTTACTACATCACCACTGGTTCATCGCCCGTCGTACTCGATGTCGTCGGTCCGACCACGGTCAAGGTGAATACGCGCATTCTCTTCTCGGCTTCGATGTTCGGGGAGCAGGTGTACATGCTGGGTGTCCGCGATTGGAACAGGGTCTCGGGCGCAGGCGACGGGAATCAGAGTTCAGGTACCCGTAGCGGGGAGAGTGAGGAGATCGTCTATCGCCTGGAGTCACAGGCTTCCCAGACGGTCGTCTGCCGGGACAGGGAAGATGTGCTTCCAGGAGCACTCAGGAGTTTTGAGCTCCCTGTGGAGCCAGGTCTGCACACCATAACACTGAGGCTGCTCGGAATCGACGGCGGCGAGCTGGCACTCAAGTTCTACATCCCCCGGGGAGACATCGCGAATGAGCCGTAGCCTTCACAGTGTTCGCGTTCCCCTTGTGGCCTGTCTGGTTCTCTCCATTCTTGCACTCATGCCGTTCAACGTGCGAGGAGCGAAGCTCGATCCGCTTGGGAGGCACACTCCGGTGGCGGTGCAGGTGAACGGCACGGTCTACAGGTACTATGCGCTCACGTCCGACAGGCCGCTCTCGGTGAGACTGGATGGTCCGGCGGCATTTGAGGCGCTGGTGCGCTGGCGCTTCGATGACTCATTGGATCCGGTCGATGCCATCGTGGAGCTTGTGATTGATGGTGAAATCCAGTTTCGTTACGTCATCCATGCAACTCCCGGATCTGCCGCCTATCCTGACAATCCCGATGCTACTCCTGGTAACTCGGAGAGGCTTGCGTTCGACGTTCCTTCCGGTGAGCACACCATCGAACTCAGGCTGATCTCTCCTGTCGGCGGTACGCTCGATGTCAACCCACTGTCGAAGACTCTTGATCTTCTTCCTTGGAGGGTTGAGTGGCGCGGTAGCTTCGGCAGTACGTACGACAGCAACCTGTTTCGCTACTCGGATGGAGATGTAGATGACTTTCTGGATGGTGAGCGGTACGAGCGCTACCCATTCGACACGCTCGACGAGCTCCGTCTGGAACCGAGCGTCGCACTTGGGTTCGTCAGGGAGGAGCCTGGAGTGCGAGAGACCGAGCTCCAGTTCTCCGGGAGCTGGTTTCTTGCCGGATCGAACGGGCAGAAGAGCTTCTCGAAATTCAGAGTCGCTGTGACCGAGACCAGGGTTGGTGTCGCGTGGCTCAGACTCGAGTACTCCGCCATCCCTCTCTATCACCTGAAGTATGTGTGGGACGCCGATGCTACCGGTGAGGGCGAGTCCATGTACCGGTCGTGCGACTTTAGGAAGCACTCGCTTCTCGCCCGTGCGGGAAGCGACCGGTCGTTGCCGGTCGATCTCACGGCCTGGTGGAAGGTCGATTCGTACGGCTACGACCAGGATTTCGTCGAGTACGATTCACGGGCGACAACATTCGGTCTGTCCGGTACGTGGCGCCCGGTGAGAGGCCTCAGGCTTGATGCGGCATATGCGCTACGCATGCTGGCCGCCCGCGGGTACGACGAGGTAGGGGAGACCCGGTCGGATTCGGACGACAGCGACACAACCTACGATCAGAACGAATACGAACTCCGGGCTCGGTGGGAGGTGGGAGAGGTGTTGGGACGGAGCCTGGTACTGCGACTGCGCGGCAAGCTGGCCCAGCGGTACTATCTGGCGAGTGATCCGGATGATGCATATCATGCCGGTCGCGACGATTTATACGTAACGCTTGGGACAGGATTCTCACTCTCGCTGGCCGATGGAGTCAAGCTGGAGGGGTTCTACGAACACAAGAGCCGGAGATCGGATTCTGATATCATTGCAACTATAGGAGACACAAAGGATTACGATGCCGATAGCATCACGTTGCGGCTAGTCGCAGAGGGGGTGTGCTTCCTTGACTGACCTTCTAAATGATGGTATAATCAAGAATTACGAGGATGCAGGGTGCAAGCGGACCGCTGAAGCGCCTGATCACGGTGCGGCTCGACGCCCGTTGAGCATCGCCGCATGGATTGGCGCTGGTCTCCTGGTTGCCGCTGTCTTCACTCTGTGTGGTTGTGCGCGGAAGGGTGACCCCGTATCCGGTGACGGTTCGGATCAGCCCTCGGGCTACCGTCTCGTGGCGACCTTCTCAGTGGCGGGCTACGGAGAAGGCGTCGATGTGGTGGGTGGCATAGGACTGGTTGCGACGGGTGAGGTGGGGTTGGTCATCCTCGACATGTCGGATCCGGCAGCGCCCGTTTATCTTGGCACCGCGGGGAACGACTTCACATCCGTCAAGTGTGCGTACGCCCCGGGCTCAGAGATGGCGTTCGTCACCGACGGACCGAACGGCGTCCTAGCGTACGATGTGAGTGATCCGACAAGTCCGGAGTGGAAGACAGTATTGCAGAGCACGAGCGGCCAGGATGTCGTCATTTCGGAGACGAATCCCGGGCATTTGATACACATCTACGTGGCCGACAAGAACGGCGGGTTCAGGATCTGGGAACTCAATCTTGACTGGGGGCCTCCGTGGTTCCCGATCGAGGTCTACCACGGTTACACGACGGGCTATGCTCGTGGTCTCTGTCTTCACGGCGACTACGTGTTGGTCGCCTCGGGTCAGAGCGGGCTCACGATCTTTGAATTGACGAACCCGGGGACCGCGACGAAGCTCGGCACGTTCGACACGCCGGGCAACGCGCAGGCAGTAGCGGCATTCGGGAACTACGCGTTCGTCGCCGATGGGCTCGGGGGACTCCAGATCCTGGATATCTCCGATCCCGCGAATGCCGAGATCGTGACTTCGATCGAGACGGACGACTACGCCACGGACATATGTTACCTGGACGGAATAGTATACATCGCGGACAGGTACGGCGGACTGAGAGTGGTGGACGTGGATGATCCCCTGGCGCCGACGACCGCAGGGTATCTAGAGACGCCGTACGCAAACGGGATCTGTGTCACGGACGATTACATCTACGTGGCTGACCGTGACTGGGGAGTGGTGATAGCGGAGGAGGAGTAACGGGCTTTGATCCGACTCCTCTCCACAAGCATGGATAGATGCTGACCTAGCTGAAGTTGAGCAACTGCTCGAGGAGAGGAGACACGACGTGACACGGTGGACAACCGCGCTTTGTATAGTCGCTCTGGTCGCACTCGCGACAGCCGTGCCTGCCGGGGAGTGGATTCCCATCAGTGATACGCTCGACCCGTCCGAGGCGACGGCCAAGGTTATCGCATCTGATATCACCGAGACAACTATCGAGATCGCGATCCCGGGTCTGTTCCTCGAGACCGCGGGCCGGGCGCTCGATGGGACGCCGGCGCTCGAGATCCCAGGTTCCCGCAGAATCAACCTGCCCGGTATGCCGGATCTCCCTACGTTCACGTATCTGATCGCGATCCCGGATCTTGGCGGTGTTGAGCTCTCCGTGACGGCCTTCGATGAGAGGACCTTCACAGACGTCGATATCGACCCCACCCCGCCTTTCAGAATGGAGGGGAAAGAGGCCGATCCCACGCTGGCGGATGGCGCTGTCTACGGCCACGATGCCCTCTACCCGACGGAGATTGCCTCTATCAGCGAGCCGATGATCATGCGAGATCTGAGACTCGTTCAACTCAGAGTCAACCCAGCGCGTTACAACCCCGTGACGCGCGAGCTTGTGGTTGCTGGTCGTGTCAGCGTCACTCTCAACTACGCAAGCGGTGAGGAGATCAATCCGCGCACTGCTGCACGCTCGTACCGCTCGGAGGCGTTCGAGCCTATCTATCGCAGCCTGGTCGCGAACTACGACCTGCTGCCCACGGTCGAGATTCGTCGCGGCAGCTATCTTGTGATATCGAACGACAACTTTGCGGATCAGCTCACGGACTTCGTTACATGGAAGCACCGTCGTGGTGTTGAGACCGTGCTTGTCTCACTCTCGGACATCGGCATTAGTCCGTCCTCGCAGGACGTGAAGGATTTCATACAGAACGCATACGACACGTGGGACAATCCGCCGGACTATGTCTGTCTCGTAGGTGACAGAGACAGTGGCAGCTACGGAGATATGCCCGCGTGGTTCCATGCCGGCGACGTCACGGATCATCCCTACTCCGAGCTGGAGGGCAGCGACTACCTGCCCGACGTCATGGTCGGCAGGATGGCGGTAGATACGCCGGCCGGCGCCGTCGTGGCTTCGCTGAAGCCTCAGGTCTATGAGCGCGACTGCGATGCTCCGGCCGACGACTGGTACGAGCATGCACTCATGGTTGCCGCCAACTGCTGCGGGAGTCCCCAGCCTACCACCCCCAGGACGACGAAGCTGCGCGTGCGCGAAATGCTCATGGAGAACGCCTACACCCAGGTCGACACCGTGTTCTGGACGTATGCAAAGAACGGATCAAGGACGCAGACGGAGGACATTCAGAACTCGATCAACGCCGGAGTTACGTTTGTGAACTACCGGGGTTGGGGTGGGGCGCCGGGCTGGTACTACCCGCAGTTCTACACGGATCACATCAACCAGCTTTCGAACGATCGCATGCTGCCGGTGATGACCAGCATTGTATGTGGAACGGGCAACTTCGACAGCGGGACCGACCCGTGCTTCGGAGAGGCGTGGATCCGTGCCGGGAGCCCATTCGCTCTCAAGGGCGGTCCGGCCATGATCGGGCCGAGCGAGTTCTGGACGCATACCAAGTGGAACAACGCCATAGACACCGGCATCTACGAGGGCATCCTCAATGAGGGGATCGAGCACTTCGGGCAGTCTCTCTTGCGAGGCAAGATGGAGATCTACCTGAACTATCCGGAGTATGTGGATCCCGGTTCCGCGGATCCGGATGGACAGAATGTCGATTTCTACTTCAATGTCTACAATCTCATAGGCGATCCTGAACTCGTCCTCCGCACAGAACGGCCCGGGACGATTCTAGCTACGTACGATGCAATCGTGCCATTCGGACAGAACATACTTACGGTCCACGTCGAGGATGATAGCGGCAGTCCGGTCCCCGGCGCCGAGGTCATCATCTGGAAGGGCGACGAGGTGTATGAGATTCGGACCCTGAGCGGTGGGTACAATGTGGAGGTGCCGCTTGGCGCGACAACACAGGGTGATGCCTATGTGACCGTATGGGCCACCAATATGAAGCCCTACGTAGGTGACGTGTCGATCGACCAGGAGGATGAGTTCGTGGGCTGGTATAGCCAGACCATTGATGATGATGGCTCGGGCGCCTCAAACGGAAATGGTGACGGCGTTGTGAATCCCGGTGAGACGATCGAGTTCGACGTCGACCTCAAGAACTACGGTCTCCTGACCGCGGCTGGTGTGACTGCGGGCTTCGACAGCGGTCCGCCGAGAACCAACGGCGAATGGGTGACGATCACGCCGGGTCAGACCGCCGGCTACGGCACTATGGCCGCGGGTGCGATCGCGTCCGGCTCAAGTCCGTTCGTTTTCACGGTAGATGACGGATGCCCGAACGGGACGGAGATAGGCTTTGAATTCACGGTGACCGACGGGAGCCGGGCCACGTCCATCAGCTATGCTCGTATCGTCGTCGGCGCACCCAGTCTGGAGTACTACTCGCTCGCAATCAGTGGCGACGGCATTCTGGATCCGGGTGAGACCGCGACGCTGACCGTGACGCTTTCGAACGGTGGCGAGGAGGACGCGACATCGGTGACGGGAACCCTCGTCGGACCATCATCGGGCCTGCTTGTTCCCGATGACCATGGATCGTATGCTACTGTCGCAGCTGGTGGGATAGCCACCAATTCAGGGAATCCATTCCAGGTGCAGGCCGAATCGGACGTGGCCGTGGGACACGCGTTTACAATGATCCTCGAACTGGTGGGAGACAATGGTCTCTCGCAGTTCATTTTCTTCCCGTTGATCGTGGGAGTTCCGTCGAGCGACGACCCGATCGGTCCGGACGACTATGGTTACTACGCCTACGACGACACCGACACGGCGTACGATGAGGCTCCAATGTACTCATGGATCGAGATCGACCCGGACTATGGTGGCAGTGGGACTGATCTGGGTCTGGCCGATGACCAGACGATGACCGTGAGTCTCCCGTTTACGTTCACCTACTACGGTGATGACTACACCGAGATAGGTGTCTGCTCGAATGGATGGATCGGGATGGGCGACACGCCTCCGTTCCATCACGAGTTCCGCAACTGGTTCATCCCTGGCGCCCCGGGGCCGGATGCGATGGTAGCCGGGTTCTGGGACGATCTGGATCCGTCCGCAGGAGGCAAGGTTCTGCATCGAAACATGGGAGACGGCAGGTTCGTCATCGAGTGGAGCAGAGTGCCGACGGCGTACGAACCGTACGCAGACGAGGTCTTTGAGATCATTCTTTACGACCCGGCTGTCTACACGACGGAGACAGGCGACGGTGAGATTGTCCTTCAGTACCACACGATCTCGAACACGGACGCAAATGCCAACTATGCCACAGTAGGGATCGAGAACCATCCCCAGACTGACGGCGTGCTCTACACGTATGCGAACATATACGACGACGCGGCAGCGACGCTCGCAGGCGGACGCGCAATCAAGTTCACAACCGACCGGCCGGACGGGCACGACTCCACGGACGTTCCCGATGAAGCGAATATCCCGAGGGCCGTGATTCTGGCCGGCAACCAGCCGAATCCGTTCAATCCCGTTACGACCATAAGCTACGGAGTGCCGAGTAGGACCAACGTCAAACTTGAGGTGTTCGATGTGACCGGGCGTCTTGTGAACACGCTTCTGGATGGTGAAATCGATGCCGGTTATCACAACACCGTGTGGGATGGAACGAATTCGGTCGGCGATAAGGTCGCAAGTGGCGTCTACTTCGCCAGGTTCTCGGCGCTCGGCGAAGAGAGCTCAGCCAAGATGGTGCTTCTCAAATAGCACCGATGACGGAGGAACGAATGAACCGGTACAGTGCGACGGGGGACGTCAAGACCCGGTCTATCGCGGTGCGAACGGTATTGGTCATCTCGGCCATTGCATGCCTTCTCGTTGCTGGTGTGGCTCAAGACGCTCTCGCGTTGCACGAGCGTTACCACACCCATGCTGAGGTGGGTGCTGAGCTTGCGGCAGTGGCGGCGGCCTATCCTGAGATCACAAGGCTCGAGACACTAGGCTACTCCACCACAAACGGGCAGCCCATCTGGGGGCT
Source organism: Candidatus Eiseniibacteriota bacterium (assembly GCA_030600655.1). Taxonomy (GTDB): domain Bacteria; phylum Joyebacterota; class Joyebacteria; order Joyebacterales; family Joyebacteraceae; genus Joyebacterum. The sequence goes on along the minus strand of JAUVLP010000004.1, from coordinate 19,656 downwards.
CAAGATCTCGGACAATGTGGGCATCGATGAGGATGAGCCTGTCGTACTCTACGACGGGTTGCACCACGCAGAAGAAGTGGTGGGGCTTGAGGTCTGCATGTGGATGATCGACGAACTGACGAGCAACTACGGCGTGGTCGATTCGATCACACAGTGGGTCGATGATATCGAAATCTGGTTCGTTCCTCTCCTGAATCCGGATGGACACTGGGTGGTTACGTCGGGATTGGACACGACATATCGAAAGAACATCCACGACAACAACGGGAACGGCACGCTCGAACTGGATCTGGATGGAGTCGATCCAAACTACAACTACGATTTCAACTGGGCCGTGGGTGGGTCAGGGGAGTGGACGTCTCCGTACTATCGCGGGACTGCTCCCTTCTCCGAGAACGAGACTCAAATCATGCGCGATCTGTGCATAGCCGAGAAGCCCGTCTTCGCGCTCAACTACCACAGCCCGCTGATCTCGATGGGGGACTGCATCTACTACCCGTGGTACTGGCCGACGATCGGGTTCTGCCCGGACTACGACGTTGTCTACAGCATCGCACTTGGCCTCGCGGGAAAGACGACGAAGCTGGACGATACCTCTTACACGGCCATCTACGGGTACGCAACGGCCGGCAAGGCCCGGAACTGGCAGTATGGAGTTCTGGGTACGATCGGTCTGACGATGGAGATCATGAGCCAGATGTGTATCCCGCTCGCGGCCGATGTTGATGAGTACTGTGAGAGAGTATCGCTGGGTTCGTACTACCTGCTCGATCGTGTCTACGGACCGGGCCTCACGGGTCATGTGACTGACGGCGCGACCGGGGATCCGCTGGTGGCTGAGGTCAAGGTCATTGAGAACTCGTCGGATGAGATCATGCCGAGACTGACTGGTGCAACCTACGGTCGCTACTGGCGAATGCTCGTCGATGGAACGTACACGGTTGAGTTCTCCTGCGCCGGATACGACACACAGACCACCTACGGAGTTGTGGTCGATGCATGCGGACTGACCGAGCTGGACGCGGTGCTCTGGCCGACCGGGACCGGCATCCCCGACACCGGAACTCGCGCGGCAATGATCCGGTCGGTCTCACCGAATCCGTTCCTTGGAAGCACGACGGTCAGCTTCATCGCTCCCGGTTATGATGCCGTCACTGTGGAGATCTATTCCGTGTCGGGACGGCTGATCAACCGGATGAGCACAAGTGCAAGCTCGACGGGTGAGGGCGAGAGTATCTGGACGGGGAGGGATCTAGCCGGCCGAAGCGTGCCGTCGGGCATCTATTTTGCAAGGCTTGTGACAGATACGGGAACAGACCAGCAGAAGGTCGTACTCATAAGATAGAACGCTTGATGGGGGGACTCAAATGAGATCAGTTGGTCATCTGGCCCGATTGTGGGTGACAACGCCACTCCTGGTTCTCGTTCTTGTTACAGTGGCGATTCTGGTCTCTGCAGCGGCATGCACGGCGGCGGAACCATGGGCGGTTGCTTCACAAGCGGCCCTGTTGGAGCAGTTCGAAGATGGTGGCCGGTATTTCGATGAGATCACCATCAGCGAGGATCTTGCTGTTCTCTTTCACCAGCGGATGCTCGACGGCGCCATCGTCGAGAAAAACTACGTGGTCTACCAATTCAACCGCCACACTGGGGAACTTCTGGCTCGCAAGAGCCACTGGCGCGATGATCTTCCCCCGAGTCTTCCAGTGATCTCTCTTTCCGACCTCGATGCGGAGGCCATGATCGAGGGCGAGATCCTCTTCACAGATCTTTTCGTCATCTCTCCGGATTCGGACGTCTTCCCGTTTGACCCGACACCCACGAACCCCTGCTGGGCCGTTCACAGCGTGAGTATCGACGGGGTCCGCACGGTGTCCGTCATTGATGCGGTCACAGGCGCTATCGTAGGTCCTGGGATACCGCCACCGTCTGCCGGTTTCTCGCTGACGGGGCCTTGGGATGATGGGCCGTGCAGCGGGGCTTGGGATAGCTGGTCGGGTAACGCCAAGACCTGGTTCGAGGTCATGGGCTACCCAACAGAGGAGATCATCTGGCCGACGATGATCGAAATCAGGAGCCACATCCAGGACAACGATGTCACGCTCTTTTACGAACTCGCACACGGTGGCAGCGACTATTTCGGCGGTGGATGTACCGGAGGTACGACGACCCAATATACGTCGGCGGACAACATCGAAACGTGGATGGAGAACTACGGTCGAATGCCGTTCGCGTTCATCGGAAGCTGCGGCGGAATGTGCTCGGTTGGAAACGGCACCTTTGCGAGTGAGTTCCGCAAGGGTGCGTCCGAAGGCGCTTCAGTCGTTGGGTACTGCGGTATGGGGGATCCACAGTGCGCCACGTGTTGGGGCTACTCCCTCAATTGGCAGACCTCTCTGTTCACTTACATGGACCAGGGCTGGACCGTGCACGCCGCATACGAGCAGGCCAACGCTGACTGGCCCATCTGCGCCGGCAGCAACAACTGCATGCGTTTCCAGGGTGACGATACTGTGACGGTAGTCCCCATCATCTCGCGGGAGGAGGCGCCGTGGATCCGGGTCATGAACCCGATTCTCGAGACCAGCACGAGAGACGGAGGGGTTGCCTGGGGCGACTACGACGGTGATGGAGATCTCGATCTCTACGTGTCTGATACCGAGTCCGCGAGCAGTCTCTATCGAAACGATGGTGGGGTCTTCGTGGATGCGACTACCCTTCCACTTGGTGATGCCGGGTACAACACTGGCGTCGCGTGGGCCGACTATGACAACGACGGGGATCTTGATCTCTATGTGGGGACTTCCTACGGGGCGAACAAGCTTTTCAGGAATGAGGGCGGGGGAGCGTTCGTCGACGCTTCGATCGGCGCGCTAGCCGATGCCGGCAACTGCTGGACGGTTGCGTGGGCGGACTACGATCTCGACGGGTGCGTCGATATCTTCCTCGCAAACGACGGCAACAATGTCCTTCTCAGGAACGGGGGGCCTCCATCGTGGGAGTTCACGGCAGTCGACGGTGCGGTCTCAGCCGTTTCCACCTACTCGCGGGGAGCTACCTGGGGAGACTACGATAACGATGGGGACCCGGATCTCTACGTCGCCAATAGAGGAAGCGCCAACAGACTTTTCCGCAATGATGACGGCGTTTTCGTGGACGCGACAGTGGCACCCATGAACGATGGCGGTGGCACCATCGGCTGTGCCTGGGGAGATTACGACAACGATGGGGATTTGGATATCTTCATCACAAACCTGTACAGCGCAGACCGTTTGTTCCGCAACGACGACGGCGTTTTCGTGGACGCCACTACAGCTCCGCTCGGGAGCATAGGGCTTGGGACCGGTGTGGCGTGGGCGGACTGGGACAACGATGGAGACCTGGACCTGTATGTGGGGCGCTACGGCGAGCCCAATGTTCTGTATCGCAACGAGGGCGCTCCGGGGTGGGGCTTCTTCGATGCGTCGATCAAGCCGGCGAGCTCCGATGGCACGACATGGGGTCTCGCTTTCGGTGATTTCAACGGGGATGGGACCAGCGACCTCCACATTGTGAACGGCTCCGCGAACAGACTGTTTGAAAACAATACGGGCGGTTCCAACCATTGGTTGCACGTGGAGCTGACTGGGAGCATCTCGAACGTGTCAGCGATCGGTGCGCGCGTGAGAGTGGTAGCCGGAGGGGTAACACAGATCCGAGAGGTCTCCGGCGGCTCCGGCTACATGAGTCAAGGTTCACTTCCACTTGAATTCGGTCTGGGGGCGACGGCGACTGTCGACACGCTCGAGATCCTATGGCCATCAGGTATCGTAGAGCGGGCCGTCGGCGTGGCCGTCGACCAGATGCTCCATGTTGTTGAGGGAACGTGGACAGGGATGCCGGACGACGGTGCATTGCCGCGAGGGACGATACTCAGCGGGAACTACCCGAACCCATTCAATCCCGTGACCCTTATCCAGTACGAGCTTCCCTGCCCGACCAATGTGACACTCGTCGTGCATGATCTCAGCGGTCGAGTCGTGCGGACGCTTGAGCGCGCGACCGTGATGTCGGCAGGGCGGCACACTACGCCGTGGGATGGGTGTGGTGACAACGGAGAGCGCGTCGCTTCAGGAGTCTACTTCTACAGGCTCGAGACGGGCGATGATGTGCTGCTGAAGAGGATGCTGCTCTTGAAGTAGGTGTGTTTCAGCGCGCTGGCGCTGCGGTTTTCCCGAAGGAAGCTTCTGGGCTGCTTTCCCGGAGAGCGCCACCGGAGATACTCTTGCGGGATGCGCTACCTAGTGAAGAAGCTTTCCGAGCATGGTATCGAGTTCGCGGCCGGCGGAGACCGGATCAATCCCAACGGGGATCGATCGCTCCGCCGGTTTTCCGTTCTCACCGCCTCGCATGAACAGCAGAACGACTTCCTTGACGGGTCTCCTGAGGATCTTCGTGAGAGCCAGCCCGTAGGTGAGGGCCTGGGCCGTATAGTGCTTCTCGAGTGTGTCGAGTCCGCCACGGCCGGGGAGGTTGGTCTTGTAGTCCACGACGACGAGCTCTCCGTTCTCCTCGAAGACGAGATCGAGTGAGCCTTCGAGGAACCCGTTACCGTGGGGAAGGCAGAACGGCATCTCCTTAACTGCTAGATCAGCATTCGCTGCGCGGATCATAACATCCGACTTCAGCGCATGTTTGATGAGGGCCGAGGCAGCTTCTGCATTGTCCTTGTCGAGTCCCTCTGCTATCGCAAGAGAGTGAGCCACTGCCGTTACGTCACCCGGGATTCGAAGATCGATCCGTTCAAGTACGCGATGCACCAGGGTGCCGAATTCCCGTCCGGAGAATCTGTCCGGAGAATCAGCGGGCCCGGCGGATGTGTCCGCGAGTCCCTCGGCTCCGGAGAACTCGTGTGGTGAGTCTCCGGCCCCGGAGCATGCGTGTTGTGAGTCTCCGGCCCCGGAGCATGCGTGTTGTGAGTCTTCAGCCCCGGAGCATGCGTGTGGTGAGTCCTGGGGTGCCGCCGCGCTGCTGCCGTAGTCCAACGAAGACGGCGTGACTGTGGAAAGTGGGGAGTGACGCTTACCTGCGTAGCCGGCAAGCCAGTCCCGCCAGCGCTCCTTCTCCAGAAACGCCTCAGTCTTCTCGTAATCGACACCCTTTGCGGCTTCGAGGTCAAGCCGGACTTCGGAGCGCCGCAAGCGCGTGAGATCGAGTTCAGCGATGTCGTAGCTTACGACGGCGGGGTCGCCGGCAATGCCGGATACGGCTCCGACCGGTGCGGCGGCCATCTCCCTCAGAGCGGAGAGCTTCGTCAGGAGGCCGGAATCGGTCCCGTCCTGTGTGAACCACGGGACGACAAGGAGATCGCGTGACCGTGTCGCCGCAACGTAGAGAAGCCGTATGAGTTCAGCCTCCCGCCTGCAGTCCTCGAGCTTCGACGCCTCCGCAAACGCCCTTGTGCAGAACTTGTTGTCCCTGTTTCCAATACCCAGATCGATGCGCCCCGTCCCGCGGTCGATGACGATGCGCTCGCTCCTGTTCCGGAAGCGGCCGAGATCCGCCAGTACTGTGATCGGGAACTCGAGTCCCTTCGCTTTGTGAATCGTCAGAAGGCGTACGAAATTGTCTCCCTCCTCGGAGAGGGGGGACTCCGCCTCCTCGGGTGTGAGCTGCGAGATGTCGCGAAGCCACCTCACGAACCCGCCGAATGACATGAGCTCGTCCTGCTCCATCGACGTAGCCAGCTCCACGACCTTGAGCAGGTTTGCGTGGCGTTGTTCCCCCGATGGCTTCAGGAGAAACAGCTCGAGTGCAGACGTTCGATCGAACAGCCGCAGTATCACGCGCACGATACCGTCGGCGTTTCTGGCGGCATTGAGTTCTCTCAGGAGCGAAAAGGCCTCCTCGACCTCAGGGACTCCGTCCGGTGAAGGCGATAGGTAGCTGAGCGCTCCGGTCTGCCACTTTTGCAGGACTATCGCATCGTCGGAGATCCCGAAGAAGGGGGTTCTGAGAGCGCCGACAATGGCTGCGGCATTATGAGGGTCTTCGATAGCCGTGAGCACCGTGGCCAGTTCCTGGACCTCCCGGCGTATGTAGAATTTCTTGCCACCGAGGATGCGGTACTCGATCCCGTAGTTGTTGAGCGCATCCTCGTAGGCGTCGAGGGCGGTCATGGTCCTGAAGAGAATGGCGATGTCCCTGAGTTCGGGAGCGCGCCAGGCCTCCGTGTCCCTGTCATAGACGAGCTCGCCGCTCGTGGGCAGCCGCTCAATAAAAGCGGCGACGGCTGCAGCTTCGAGAACACGGATCTTGCTCGCGGACGGTTTGTCAACGTCTGGGTGGGCGGGTCCGAGGACGACGATACCTGCGCCAGCCGTGTCTGGAGGGCGGTGTGGGACGAGAGGAGCGTAGTCCGGCTGGTAGTGCCGCCCGTCGCTGGGAGGCTTCATAATGTCTGAAAAGACGGCGTTTACGCCCTCGATGACGGCCGGTCGCGTTCTGAAATTCTCCACAAGCTTGAGAACCTCGCCGGCAGCTCTCACGATCTCCTTGGCCTGTTCGTAGGTCTCGATGTCGGCCCGGCGGAATCGATAGATGGACTGCTTCGGATCTCCGACTATGAAGAGTTTCCCGGGTTCGAGGTCGATTCTCGTCCAGTCACGTGCGGCAGATCCCTTCTTCTCCGCGAGAAAGAAGGCTATCTCACACTGGAGCGGGTCGGTGTCCTGAAATTCATCCACGAGAATTCTGTCGAACGCTTCCTTGAAGTGATTGCGAACCTCAATGTTGTCTCTGACGAGATCACGGGCTTTTGTCAGAAGGTCCTGAAAGTCGAGAACTCCGGAGCTCCGCTTTTTCGCCTCGTAGGCAGCGATGAACCCCGCGAGCCAGTCGAGCAGTTCTACGGCGGTGTTGTGAGAGATGTCCTGTTGCAGCAGGTCTCGCTTTTCTGCGAGATCGGCCGCCCGCTCTCTAAGGGTGGCAAGGACGTCATCGTCCCAGTTGTCCTTTCTTCCCTTGCCGCTTTTCGGGAAGAGCTTCACGTGCTTGAGGGCGTGCGGGGCCCGGGCTTCCACGGGCAGCATGCCGAGCTCATCGACCTGCCGGGCGAATGCCCGGATCGCGATTGCACCCTTGTCGTCCGGGTCTGTGCAGTGTCGTTCCGAGAGGTCGAGAAATTCGCGAGCAGTCGTCTCCAATTCACTGAGGAAGATGTCTGTGTCCGGGGGGGTGACGGGATCGGGCATCAGTTCGACATCATCTCTGTTCTTGATGAGCATGAACGCCAGCTCTCTGATGCCGGAGAGCGTTAGACCGAGCGCCTGGCTCTGGCCAACTGCGTCCGGCGGCTTCCCGGCCAGCTCCGCCCGGAGCCATTCCTCCCATGCCTCATCCAGGAGCACCGTTTGCTTGAGAGCGTCGGCGACGCCGAAGTTGGGGTCTACGGCCGCCTCCACTGGACGCTCCTTCAGAAGGCTTGTGCAGAAGCCGTGAATGGTCGAGACCTGCGCGCGGTCTATCTCGTGGAGGGCGGTCCGGAACCGTTCCTGCTCTTTCGTGACGAGGGCGCCTGCTTCCGAATCATCACGTTCAGCCGCGAGCGCTTCCTCGAGCCCTGAGCGCAGTCTGATGCGCAGCTCACCGGCTGCCTTCTCCGTGAACGTGATCGCGACGATCCTGGTGATTCCGACACCGGTCCGAACGAGGGCAAGGAGTCGGTCAACGAGGACGCTTGTCTTACCTGTCCCCGCGCCGGCCTCGACCAGGTAGGTGTGGGCAAGGCCTCCGTCGAGTCCGGAGGCGAGGCGTCGAGCGCGCGCGTCTATAGTCGATTTGCAGTTCGTCACTCGATTCCCCCCAGTCCCTTTACGAAGGATGCTGCCTTGGGGTCACCGTTCTTCATGAGGGCCAGAGGGAGACTTGTGGACGCACAGGCGTCCGCATAGTCGCAGTTCTTGCACCGTCGTTCATCACTCGGGTACGGGAAGAAGAGACCACGGGAGATCGAATGGATGATGAAACCGATGGCCTTCGAGAGATCCTCCATGCGTTCTTCAAGATCCGCGGACGTGAGTACAGTCGAAGTGACACCGCCCGGGGAGGAGATGTATCGGTATTCGGCCAGCTCGATCTTGGTTCCAAGGCCTCCATCTGCGAGCATGCGCTGAGCGGCGAGGATGTAGACGGGAAGCTGCAGGCGCTTGCCGTGCTCAAACATCTTCGCGCCCTTCTTGCCGCGCGACCACGGTCTTCCGGTCTTGTAGTCGATCACCCGGGCCTTTTCCTTGCCTGGAATGATGTCGATTCTGTCTATCTTGCCGCTGAACTCCACTCTGACGCCGCCGAAAGCCTCGAAAGACACTCCGTCAGAGAGAGAAAGTTCCGGGTCGTCACCCTTCTGCGGATCACCGCCGAATCGAGTCTCGAAATAGGTTGGCACGAAACCGCCCTCTTCTCTCAACTCGGCAGCCAGCCACAGGGCCAGGTTGATCCTCAGCCGCCTGGATTCCAGATCCCGTGCTCCGGGGTATCGGGACAGGTACTGCTCATTTGCCTCCATCATCCGCCCGGCCATCCGGAAGAGTTCCTCAAGATCGTCCGCCGAGGGTGGAAGCCTATCTGAGTCGCGCAGACTCCTCATGAACTTCTCGAGAATTCCATGGTAGAGGCTGCCTCGTTCAAGCGGTGAGAGCTCAAGCGCTTCCTCCGGTTCGTCGAGCGGCTCGATATCGAGTACGCGCTCAAGGAAGTACTTGAATGGACAGGATGCGTAGCTCTCAAGTGATGTCGGCGAGACGCGTCTTCCGGGCGCGAGTCCGTCCTTCTGGAAGCCCGAGAGTTCGCGCGCGGCGGCCAGAGCTTCCGGCGATTCGAGAGCGCCGTCGAATCGCGTGAATCCCGGCGTCGTCCACCGTGTTGTTTCCATTTCGATACGTTTCGGGAGCGGTCCGGCCTCGCGAAGAAGATACGCGATCTCTTCGGACCCGGCGCCTTCCAGGGCGTTGAGAATTGAACACCCGTTGAATTCGTGCTCGGTCAGTGCGTGCGCTCGCTCCTTCGGGAAACGCCTCGCGAGAGGGATTCTCGTCGCGAGAGGGCTGGATTCGAACGACTTGTAGTCCTGTGGTTTGCGCGTCATCGCCTCAAGCGTGCGCAGCATGAAGACGGACGGGATCCGTGGTCGGGCAGTGGCCGGATCCAGACGAGGGTAACTCAGGATGAGGAGCTCGGTTGCGGCGGAGACTGCGAGTCTGAAGAGCAACTTCTCTTCGCCCGTGCTCTTTCCCTTGATGGGAAGGAGGTGGAGCGGATCATTCTGCAGGGTTGCGTTCAGCATCATGCGCTCGCGGTCGAGCAGAATGGGATCCTGACGGTGACCGAGGGGGAACTGCTTCTCCACCAGGCCCGGAACGATGACGACGGGATAGGGAAGCCCCCTGGCAGACATGAGGTTGAGAACGGTCGGCCCGCCCTGCCCGAATCTTGCAGAGCGGGGTCCGGGTTCATCGAGAGCCACGCGCACAAGCTCGCCGAAGCGCGCCAGCGTGATTCGGCCCGCTATCTTCGACAGGGGCTTCAGGCCCTCTATCGCACCAAGAACGGATTCCCTCTCTCTCGTGTCCCTTGTCCAGGCAGTCAGCATCTTTGAGAATTTGCCGGCATATCCTTCCACTGTGGATCGCGACGGTATGGCCTCGAGCTGGGGGAGAAGGGCTTCAAGAAGGGAGAGAAGCGAGTGTATGGCGCTGCCTATGTGAGCGTGCCTGCCTCCGAACCTGCTGCCCGGAGAAGCCCCTTCCAGGCGAGAGAGCAGCGAGCGGAGCCTTCGCGGCCAGGATGCAGCTCCGGTGGTGATGCCCGCGAGCGCGGCGGCCTTGGCCCAGTCTGCGACCGGCGCGGAATCGCTCTCGAATACAACGCTGTCGTGGTCGAAGTTGGCGACACTCAGAAGCTCGATGATCTCAGTTCGGTCAAAGCCGGACTCCACGGCTCTTATGAATCTGACCAGACTCATGCCTGAACGTGTGTGAGCAAGTGGTTGCGGAGTCTCGATGTACGGCTCAGCGCCGAGGAGCTTCAGTTCCTCGTCAAAGAGCCTGGAGTAGAGAGATGGTGTGCGTGTAAGGACAGCGGCGCTCTGAAACGGCGCTTCGCGGTCATCCAGAGCGACGGCAAGCGTTCGCACGTCTTCCCTTACCTCCCTGGCCTCACCTGGCGCTGAGATGATCAGGGTCCTGGCCGGAAGTGGAACACCACGCGCGCCTTCCTCGGGAAGGGGACTCCATTCAAACCCGAGGGAGAGGAACCAATCGAGAGTTGGTCGGGCGTAGGTCCAGTCATCGACATCAAGGTAAGGGAAGAAGACGGTTACTTCATTGCCGGCAATGCACGCGGCAACCAATCGTTTCTGGAGGGAGTTCAGGTCGTAGAAGCCGTAGAGAGTGAGAGGGGAGGGAGCGATCCCTGGTTCGGTTCTCAAACGGTCCACTGCCGTCGACATCATATCGGTGTGGTCGATCCATCCGCCATTGTGAAGCTCGCGCTCGTACGCCTTCCATATCCTCGCGATCTCCGTGATCTTGTCCGGCTTCGACCTGCCTGCCAGATGGGCCAGCTTCGCTGATCTGCTTAGCGAGTCCGGTTCGTAGCCCGCTTCCTTGAGATTCGCAATGGTGTCTCTCAGGGCCGTAGCGAGGCCCGGCCGGTCCGCGATCGCAGAGAAGTAACCGTTGTCTGCGATTCCCTCATCGAGGAGGCGACGGATGATCAATTCGTCGCCCCGTTTCGGAAGAAGCGCCCGTCCTCCGGACACCGTGCTTCCGGATGTCACGCCTCCGCAGATCGCACTCCCGGACATCGAGACAGCAAGGTCCTTGAGCGTGACGAACCTCACATTCGCATGGCCATTGGTTGCCAGAGCCAGCTCACGTGAGAGCCTGATCCCGAGAAGGTTGCCCGGGACAACGACGGTGCTGGCGTGGAGCGGCGCGGCATCCACGGCTTTCTCGAGATGCGCAAGGAGCGCGCTCTCAAGTCCCGAATGAAATTCACCGGTGATGAGCAGCGATCCGGGCTGGGTTCGGTCATGCTTGTCTGTCATCTTGCGGAACTTCCGATGGGTGGGGGCGCGCTTCGACCTGCTGGAAACGGATTCTATCCATCTTCGCGCAGGATCATCTTCCGGTCAACGAACCACTGCTCGGGGTTGATCAGGTAACCCTGCATGTCCTCCAGCAGCTTCAGGTGTTCGACCTCTTCTCGATGGAGCACATCGAAGAGATGTTTGGCCTCGTCAGTATCGCATTCCTTCGCGCACTGTCCGTAGAGATCAATGACTCTCGTCTCGATTTCTATCGCCTCGGCGTACGCCTCGGCCGCATTCATGCTGCCATCGAGGTCCTCTGCCGATGCAGCGCTGTAGATCGTGTGAATCGTCTTGTTGAGCGACCCCGGGTCAGTTGGGTCGAGGTCGATGGGTTCACCCTTGCCGTCGAGGAATCTGGCCAGCGACTTGATGGTGTCGACGTGGCGTTCTTCCTCACGGGCCAGCATCGTGAACGCTGCCCTTGCGAGTTTGTGAGCGATATGCCGGGAAGCGTGCTCGTAGAAGTTGATCCCATCCCGTTCCGTTTGCAGGGCGTACTCGACTCGGCCCCTGTCCGATGTAGGTTTAGACATGCCCACTCCTTACACAGTTCAACACCTCTGACATTAAGCATGGTACTGCAAGGCCACTCCGTAGACAATAGCGACGATGCGGAGCATATGGGCCGCCATTTGCACCCTGGATCCTCGAATGTGATGGGCACAAGGGTAGTGAATCCGCTGCAGCGGATTGGCATCAGACTACACGGGCCATACCAGTTGAACGGAGCATGAACGGGAACAAGGGGGCCGTATGAAAGCGAGTGTTGACAGGGATACGTGCATCGGATGCGGGGTCTGCCCCAGCATCTGTCCCAGTGTGTTCGAAATGGATGACGACAGATCGACCGTAAAGGTGGATATCGTGCCTGAGGGTGATGAGGATGCTGCGAGAGAAGCGGCTGAGAGCTGCCCCGTGGAGGCCATAACGGTCGAGTAGACGGCGTGCGGCGGGAATCGAGAGGGGTCGGGACTGTATGTCCGGCCCCTTCGTCACTCCTTTACGTTCCACACGATCTCACCGAGCGACTCCCGCGCGGGACAGTCTCCTGCTATGACACAGCGGCTGCATTCCGGCTTCCGCGCGAAGCAGGTCTCTCGTCCGTGCCAATTCACGAAGAGGGAGAAATCGGACCAGCGGCGTTTCGGAACAGCGGCCTGCAGCTCAAACTCAATCTTCACCGGGTCCATCTCCGCCGTCATGCCGAGTCGTCGTGTGATGCGTCTGAAGTGCGTGTCGACGATGATGCCCTGGAGATCGAATGCATGGACCAGAAGCACATTGGCGGATTTTCTCCCGATGCCCCGGAGCGCCGTCAACTCCTTCATCGTGTTCGGTACCTCGCCGCCGTGCTTCTCGATCAGGTCGGCCGTGCTTTCTCTGATTGCTCTGGCCTTGTTGCGGAAGAACCCCGTTGTCCGGATCTCAGCCTCGAGGACATCCTGCGAAGCGGCGGCCCAGTCAGCCGGCTCACGGTACTTCATGAACAGGGGAGCCGTTACCTCGTTGACCCTCTTGTCAGTGCATTGCGCAGATAGAATGGTTGCCACCATGAGCTCAAGAGGCGAGGTGTAGTTGAGAGGGACACGCGCGTCAGGATATGCCCTCTTGAGGGCACGCAGGACTCTGAGCGCACGTTTGCGCGTGTCAGATGGGGTCTCATCCCACGGTCCCCGTGCATCGTCCGGACCGTCAGTCCTGCCGGGCTTCCCTGTCATCGCATCTCCACGACTCTCGGGCATCGGCGCCGGGCCATCCACCCGGCCAGCGCGAGCAGCTACCCGGAGACAGCCGCTCGGCCAAGCTCGAAGGCCTTGAGGTTGATCTCGATCGTCTTCTCAGGCACGCGCGCCTTGATGGCCGACTTCCACTCGTCCTCGCTGAATCCGAGGAAATGAGAGAATGCGCCGAGCATGACGATGTTGACCGCGCGCAGGTGACCCGCCTCCTTGGCGAGCTTGAGGGCGTCGATGAACATGGTATCTGGAACGCGTTCAGTGATCTTGCGATCGATGGCCGGAGGGTAAGTCTCCATCCCGCTGGGAACGATTTCCTGCGAGTTGACGATGACCTTGCCGCCCGGCTTCACAAACTGAATCCAGCGGAGGGCCTCCATCTTCTCGAACGATGCGAGGATGTCGGCTTCTCCCTCAGCGATAACGGGCGAGTAGATCGTCTCGCCGAACCTGACGTGACTCACTACAGAGCCGCCCCGCTGCGCCATCCCATGAACTTCACTCTTCTTGATGTCGAGTCCCTTTGCGAGCGCCACGTCCGACAGGATCTCACTGGCAAGGAGGATTCCCTGTCCGCCGACGCCGCAGATGAAAACGTCTGTTGTCTTGTTCGCCATCTAAGTCTCCTTCACGTGACGTCGGTCAGGACTTGTCAGGAACCGCAATGCAATCTACCGGGCACACCTGGGCACACATCGAGCAGAACTCACCGACGCAGAAGAGCGGGTTGATCGTAGCCTTGCCGTTCTCGTCCTTGCTGATGGCAGGGCACCCGAGCCTCAGGCAGAGCCCACAGGCCGTGCACATTTCGGAATCGACCACGAGCGCCGGTCCCCACTGGCTTCGGGCCTGCAGGGCGCACGGGCCTTCCATGACGAGCAACGTTGCCTCATCACTGCCGGTTGCCTCTTTGATGGCGGTCTTAACGGCCTCCATGTCAAAGGCATTCACGCGTCTGGCATCCTTGACCCCCACGCTCTCGGCGAGCTTGATGTAGTCGAGCTTGGTGGTCGACTCGCCCATGAGTGTCGTCCCTGTCCCCGCGTGATCCTGATGTCCAGTCATCGCTGTGATCGAATTATCGACGACGATGACTGTTGTGGCGCCCTTGTTGTAGGCCACGTCAGCCAGGCCGGTCATGCCTGAGTGCACGAATGTCGAGTCGCCGATGACGGCGACCATCTTCTTCGCGAACTCCTTGCCGATCGCCTTCTCCATACCGAGCGAGTTGCCGATGGACGCGCCCATGCAGATGCACGTATCGATTCCCTCAAGTGGCGGCATAACGCCGAGTGTGTAGCACCCGATGTCGGACGTCGAGCCGATCTTGAGGCGGTTGAGAGTGTAGAACGTGCTTCTGTGGGGGCAGCCCGGGCAGAGTACCGGCGGGCGAGGCGATACGGAGGTCTTCTCACCTGCAGTGTCCTCGCCGGAGATCGAGTCGCGCACGATCCGCTGGTTGAGCTCTCCGCAGGCCGGGCTCTTCTCTCTCCCGATGATATTGGTGATGCCCGCGTACCTCAGGAACTCCTCGATGAAGGGTTCGTTCTCCTCAACCACATACACGGTCTCAAATCGCGCGCAGAACTTCCTGGCGAGCTCGATGGGGAAGGGGTAGCTGAGACCGAGCTTGAGGAACGTGGCCTCGGGAAATGCATCGTGCGCGTACTGGTACGAGATACCGCTCGATATGACGCCGACTTTGGGATCGCCCTCGATGACCTTGTTGAGAGGGCTCGTCTCGGCATACTCACGAATCGATTCGAGACGCTTCTCAACCTTGACATGGAGCTTGCGGGCGTGGGCGGGGATGACGACGCGGAAGGACGTGTCCTTCACATACTCCTTCTGTGCCACTTCCGTGCGCGTGCCCATCTCAACCGGGGTCTTCGCGTGCGAGAGGCGGGTTGTGAGGCGGAAGAGCACGGGCGTTCCGAACTGCTCGGAGATTTCGTAGGCGGTGCCGAGGAAGTCAAGAACCTCCTGCGAGTCGGACGGCTCGATGAGCGGGATCTTCGCGAACTTGGCGTAGTAACGATTGTCCTGCTCATTCTGCGACGAATGCATGCCGGGGTCGTCTGCTGTGACGATCACAAACCCACCGTCCCCGCCGACGGACGTCGATGTCATGAGAGGGTCGGCGGCCACGTTCAATCCGACGTGCTTCATCGCCACAAGCGTTCTGACACCACCGAACGAGGCGCCCATTGCCACCTCGAAAGCGACCTTCTCATTCGGTGACCACTGACAGTAGATGTCGTCCTTGTACTTGACGACGTTCTCCAGAATCTCCGTGGAGGGGGTGCCAGGATAGGCCGTGGCGACCTTAACACCGTGCTCGTAGCAACCGCGAGCTACGGCCTCATTGCCTGAGAGTAGAACGCGCATGCGGCCTCCTTAACGGCGTCCGCTCGATTGAATCAGGCGGACTCTGCCAGGCGCCTTCGCTGATATGGTGAGAGGGAAGGCGCAAGCCTTTGTGAATCGCATTTGGGAAACAATCATTAGCCCGTTGAGTCTATAGGCTCCCGGGAGGGATGTAAAGCTGCATCAGACATGGCGCCATGGAGCGCTGTCTACGGTGTGGCTGGGATCACCCACCTGCGGAACTACAGCACTGGCAGATCCTTCTCCATCTCGTACGGTGTGACGATGCTCCTGTAATTGTCCCAGAGCGCCGTCTTGTTTCTGAGAAGCTTTTCGAACGTTTCATCCCCAAGAGTCTCACGGAGGATGTCGCTCTTCCTGGCTGCTCCGATCGCTTCCCCAAGACTGCCGGGAAGCACACTGATGCCTCTCTCTTTCCGCTCTTCTGATGTCATCGTGTAGATGTTGGCTTCAACGGCGTCTCTCAGTTCGTATTCCTTCTCAACTCCCTCCAGACCCGCGGCGAGCATGGCTGCGAAGGCGAGATACGGATTGCAGGCCGAGTCAGGGCATCTGAGCTCGATCCTTGTTGAGAGCTCGTGGCCTGGCCTGTACTGAGGGACACGGACGAGTGTGGAGCGATTGCGCTGCGCCCACGAGACATAGACGGGCGCCTCGTAGCCGGGCACCAGGCGCTTGTACGAGTTTACCCACTGGTTGGTGACGATGGCGATCTCTCGCGCGTGCCTGAGGACTCCTTCGACGTACGCTCTTGCCATGGATGACAGATGCTGCGGCTTGCTCTCGTCGTGGAAGAGGTTTCTGTCACCTTCGAAGATCGACTGGTGAGTGTGCATTCCGCTTCCGTTCTCTCCGAATATCGGCTTCGGCATGAACGTAGCGTAGACACCCTCCTTGCGCGCGACCTCCTTCACGACCAGCTTGCAGAGCATGGTATCGTCGGCCATCGCCAGTGCATCCTTGTACTTGAGATCGATCTCATGCTGGCTGGGTGCTACTTCGTGGTGCGAGTACTCGACCGGAATGCCGAGCGAGTGAAGCGTCATCATCGTCTTCTTCCGAAGCTCTTCACCGAGGTCCGGTGGCGTGAGGTCGAAGTAGCCGGCGTGATCCAGGACCTCCGGATGCTCCGAGCTTCTGAAGTAGAAATACTCGATCTCCGTGCCGACGTTGAACGTCCACTTGCGCTCTTCGACTCTCTTAAGGACGCGCTTGAGAACAAATCGCGGGTCGCCCGGATACGGACTGCCGTCAGGAACGAGGATGTCGCAGAAGAGTATCGCTTCCTCATCTTTGCCGTCCCACGGGACCATCTTGAACGTGGAGGGGTCGGGCATCGCGATCATGTCGCTCTCGTGAATTCGCGTGAACCCCTCGATAGATGAACCGTCGAAGCCCTTGCCGTTCTCGAGCGCCTCTTTCAGTTCGCGGCTGGGTATCGATACGCACTTGGGGAAGCCGGCGATGTCGGCGAAGAGCAGGCGTACGAATCCGATCTTGCGCTCTTCGACCTTGGCGAGCACTTCATCTCTCGTCATTGAGCATATCTCCTTCCGCGCCAGGGCGGTTCCCCGTGTCAGTGGTGCCGTGTGTCGATCGTGGATAGAAGAGGTCGACGAAGCCCAGAGCGAGCTTCGCCGACATGATATGGTTGCAGACCTTGATGTTCAAGATATTTCGCAGGGCATCCGGGATTTGGATACCGGATCCTTCGGAGTGGGTGCGTCCTAGGCTCCAGCTTCCTCGAGGCGGGAGCGATACTGGCGTTCATAGAACTCGCGGAACTCACCCGACTTGATCGGCTCCCACCAGTCCCGGTTGGCCGCGTACCAGTGGACGGCGTCAAGGATGGCCGCCTTGGTGCCGAACTCGGGTTCCCAGCCGAGCGCCCTCATCTTCGATGAGTCGATGGCGTACCGGATATCGTGGCCTTCGCGGTCTCTGACGTGGGTGAGGAGGCTCTCAGGCTTCTTGAGCTCATCGAGTACGAGCTTCGCCATCTCTATATTCCGCATGTGGTTGCCCGCTCCGATGTTGTATATCTCGCCGGGTTCACCCTTCTCGAGGAGGATCTCCACTCCCGAGCAATGATCGAGGACATGCATATAGTCGCGCTCCTGGTTCCCGTCTCCGTACAGGGGGAGAGGTTTGTCCTCGATGGCGTTCGTGACGAAGAGCGGGATTACCTTTTCCGGATACTGGTTTGGGCCGATGTTGTTGGCCGCGCGCGATATGATGACGGGGAAGCCATACGTAATGAAGTACGACCGCGCAAGGAGTTCGCCGCCCGCCTTGCTCGCCGAGTAGGGGTTTCGCGGCGTGAGGACATCGCCTTCGCTGAACGGCTTATTAGGGGCCGGGCCGTAGACCTCGTCGGTGCTTATCTGGATGAATCGCCCGACATCGTGTTTCCTGGCGGCTTCCAGAAGAACGTGGACTCCGAGAACGTTCGTCTTGAGAAACGCATCCGGATCGCCGATCGAGCGATCGACGTGCGTCTCGGCTGCGAAGTTCACGACAGCGTCCACGCCTTTCATTACATCATCGGCCACGCCGGCGTCACAGATGTCTCCCTCGACGAACGAGTAGCGCGGGTCCTCCTCGATCTCCCTCAGATTCTCGAGGTTGCCGGCGTACGTCAGCTTGTCGAGGTTGACGATTTCCGAGTCCGGATGACGTGCCAGATACATGCGGATGAAGTTGCTGCCTATGAAGCCGGCTCCGCCTGTGACGAGGATGCGCATGATGCCTCCTGTAGGGTACTGCTGCGGCCGGGCCGCCGCGCGTGTTCGTGTGAAGATCCGTGGCTGCCATTCTACGACGGCGAACGCGGGACGGCGAGAGGAAAGAGGCCGGTGACGATGTAGCTGTGCGTTACTGTGTCTTACTCATTACAGCCTTGACGGGGTGCGGAGGAGGTGATATCATAAACGCGCTGGAAAATTAGACTGGCTGGGAGAATCACGCACTCCAGCCGGAGAGCGAACCGAAGGACCCGCCCCAGAGAGGAAGCTACCATGCGCGCATCGTGGATGATGGCCGGACTCCTCGCGCTCCTCATTCTCCTTGCTGTTTCATCGGTACACGCGGTCGAGGCCCGCTCCGAGACCCTCTGGATCTTCGATGCAGACTTCGAGGATCTTGAGGGTGACAATGCCGGTTGGCTGTCGGAGGATTGTTCGGGCACTCTCGGCCACCAGAACTACTGGCACAAGGACACGATCCGCATAGGCGGGTTCGAGCATCTAGGTGACTCGACCTGGTGGTGCGGAACCTACGACCCGTGCTGGCGTCAGCCGCGCGGGTACGGCAACGACTGGTGTCAGCTGATGTGGCGCGACATCCCGCTCTCGGAGTGGAGCGAGGCGGGCGATGAGGTTTCCCTGGAGTGGGACCAGCGCTTCGCGATAGAGGGCGGCTACGATTACGGATATGTGGACATCTCCGATGACGGCGGCATGACGTGGACCACGCTCGTCTCGTATTCGAACATGCACTTCTCAGGGCAGCCGGGGTGGCCGCGCCAGTGGGATCATCCCGAGTTGGGGCATCCGGTTCACAACCTTGATGCGTACGCGGGACTGGATGTTCGTGTCCGCTTCCGGTTCGAGTCCGACCTGGTCTACTCCTCGCAGGACGAACCCGACAATGCGTACCACTCCGTACTGGATGGAGCCTGGCAGCTCGACAACATCGAGTGGAAGGTCAACGACGCGACCGTCTGGCTCGACGACTGCGAGTCGCCCGGCGATAACGAATGGCAACACCCGGACATTCCGCCGGCCGGGCAGACGGGCCTCACATTCAGGCGCTCACTCGAGACTGTGCTGGGCGACCCACGCTGGATGATGGTTGCCTACGACGAAGGGAGCGGGGTGATGGTGGATGGGCAGTACTCGCAGCTACAGTCGCCGGCGATCGATGTCAGCGGGGCTCCGTACTTGGTCGCGGAGTGGTACGGGTGGCTGGATATGCCCGTCTGCTCCAACGACTTTCTGGAGGTATGGTGCGCGACCGGGGATGTGCCGGAGTGCATAGACTTCTGGCTCTGGGAGCCGCCGATTCCGTACTACGGCGGACCGTTCGCCTGGATGATGCAGGATGACTGGGGCGTGTTCGCCGGGAGCGACTGGCTCAAGGCGCGGTTCGTGGCGGTCAACTACGAGCCCGCGGATTCGCTCGGCTGCCACGGTATGGGGTTCATGCTCGACCGGTTCCGCCTTGGTGTGCAGCTCTTGACGCAGGTGCCCGACGAACCCGTCTATGCAACGCGCCTGTTCGCGCCGAGTCCCAACCCGTTCAATCCAACGACGACGGTCGCGTACAGCGTTGCCTCGCCCGGCCGCGTGACGATTCGCGTCCACGATATTGCCGGGCGCGTAGTTCGCACGCTCGTCGATG
>JAUVLP010000108.1 GCA_030600655.1 Candidatus Eiseniibacteriota bacterium | reverse complement strand
AGACCTTCCAGAAGCTCGCCCAGCGCTCGTCGGCGACTTCGTGATGCAGATTGTAACCTGTTCCGACAATGAAGATGGTGATCCAGATCGCCGTATGCGCGTAGGTTGCAAGGTAGATCACCTTGTCACCGCGCGTGAACTCCTTCCCCATCCCCAACATCTTCCACCCCCTGGACGGCAGAGCATCCACGATCTCCATCTCGCCCACGACAGCGTACTTCCCGCGATGAAGGACGCGGTCAAGATCGCGCGGTGGGGTCCGGCCAAGCAGAGACACGAGAACGTAGATTAGCGCAGAAGCGCCCATTGCAACGGCCCAGTACTGCTGGCCGTTGATGTTGTAGAGCCAATGGCCAAGCGTCCACCACATCTCTGCGATCCGCGAGGTGAACTCGGGCGCGCTATCGAAGAGCTCAGCTGGAAGGCGATGAATGAGAATCCCGCCCACCGCGATCCCCGAACCGGTGATGAGCGCACTCCATGCGGCCGGCGCCGTTCCTCGTTTCCAGTAAAGGCCTCCTATGATCACGGCGCCCGATCCTCCCGCGAAGATCGCCCCGGTGATCGCAAAAAAGAGGAAGATATACTCGCTCTGCTGAAAGAGCAGGCTGAAGAAGAAGATGAAGACGGCGACACCCAGAATGGAGAGCTTCAGCGCGAGTATGTGTTGGGAAGGCGCGAGCGGCTTCTTGCGAAGAGGCAGGATCACGTCCTGGATGAAGATGCTCCCCCAGGAGTGGAGATACGTATCGTGCGTGCTTATGAAGGCCGCGAGCATGACGGCCGCGAACGCACCCATGAGCCCGACTGGCAGCAGCATCGTCAGCACAATTGGACCTCTCAGCTGACTCTGGACCGCCTCGGTTCCAGCTCCGGCTATGATCCCCTCGACATTTGTCGCGATCGTTGAGAAGTCCGGGTGATGCATCACCGTGTAGATGATGATGGGCACGAACAGGATGAAGAGGCCCTGCGGAAAGCCTTTCCAGTTGCCGAGAACGCCGGCCATTTTGGCCTCGTGCGCGCTTTTCGCCGAGCTGTTGTAGCCCTGGGTCCCCTGCCAGGACAGAGCTCCGTAGATGACACCGACGATGCCTATCAGGAAGTACCAGAGATTGAAGTCTTCGATGTGACTCGTCTTGAACGGGTTGATGAGAGACGCCTGTTCAGGCGCCATCGACAGGGCTTCTACGATCTGGGTCCAGTCGACTTGCGAGTAGAGGTAAAGCACGATGATGATAAAGACAATATTGACGAAGATACCCTGCGCAAAATCGGTGATGATGACCGCTACCTGCCCTCCCGAAAAGACAAAGAAGAGGGCGATCCCCAGAAGGACCAGCATCACGACGGGGTAGATCGGCACGGTCAGCCCGAGGATCGCAAGCTCGGGCGGGAGCCCACAGAAATATATGAAGAACCTGGCACCAACCGCCGGAAAGATACCGAAGTTGATGAGACCTGACAAGAACGCGATGAGGCCGGCGAAAATACGGAATTTCTTGCTGTACCGTGCCTCGAAGAACTGCGCCAGTGTCAGTGCCCGCGTCTGGCGGAATCGATAGACCACCCACCCTGAGACAGTGATGACCAGGATGACAACGCTCATCGTGAACCCCCACCACGTCATCGAGAATCCAGCGACGTAGTTCATCTCCAGGAGTCCCACGATCGTGATGGCGCCCAGGCCGGCTATTCCGGCTGCGATGCTGATCGCATATCTGCCGGCCGTGCGGCCTGCGGAGAGAAAGTCGGCAACACTCTTCATGTGCGTCCGGCTCAGAAGAACGCCGAATACCATCACGCCGAGAACAGCGAGCACTATCCCCCAGTCGATGAGCGCCATGTTCATTCCGATATCCTCAGGTGGCCATCCTGGATGAGCGACACGGTCTTTCCATTGGAAGCAGTGACGGAGGCCTCGAACATGCGAGGGGTCACAGCGATGACGGGCGGCCAGCTCACACCCTTCACGGGAGCCTCCACGAGACCGAGTTCGCCGGCATCGTCAGAGAAGCGTCCGTGCTCTCTGAAGTATGTCCTCTGAGCGTAGTAGAACTTCATCAAGGCGAACTTGGCGTCGTCCTCGGGGAAACGGAAGTACCTGTCCCACCCCTCACCCGGCTTCAGGTCCGAGAACTGCACGAACCCCCACATCTCCGGATAGTGCATCGCTATCAGACCCTGAGGAGACCAGACCCAGTTGTCTTCTGGCACAGGCTTCCCGGTCTCGGGGTTCACAACCTTCACGTACCTGCCGTCGACGACCTCGGTGCGCCACTGGACCCGAGAGAAATTGAAACGCCACTGCTCGCCGGGCCGGGGCACCGTTGCTTTGTGAGCACACTCCTCGAGGACTTCCCACGGAATGGCTATCTCCACCGACCATCCGACATCCGCATCGCTGGGATCATTCAACGTTCCGTCCACGTGCACCCCGGTCAGAAGCCCCTTGATATCCCACGAGTTGATGGCGGTGCCATTGTCGCGGTAGGGCTTCGTCAGAAGGAGATCCCACTCGGTGCCGAGCGCATTGATCTCAAGCTCATAGTACTCATGCGTGTCCCCGTTGGGATCGATGAACACCTCGAAATCATTGTCGTGAAAGATGACCGAGTCCCGCTCTTGAAGCGTGGCCCACACGTCGGGCTCCTCCATCTCCGCGCCGATATAGAGATAGTCGTCGTCCCAGAGCATTGCCACCTTGGTGGCAAATCTGGGAGACACCTTCGCATCTCCCTCGATGTCCACGAACTGATCCGTCCAGGTCGTTGCCTCCCAGTCCTCCTCGTCCAACCGCCCGTCGATAACGAGCGGAGAAGCGGCCATGTGGCAGATATAGGTCTCAGGAAGCCGGTCCAGAGCGGGCGCCGGAAACGTATACTCGCTTTCTGCAGCTACGGAAGGCGAACAGAGGAACGCGAGCGTCGTTACTGGTACCAGAATTGGCAATCTGCGAATCATGTCCGGCTCCCTGGTCTTTGGGCGGCAACGTCACCGCATCAGTAGTAGAAGTTGATCTGGATCAGCGCGCTCGCTGGTACAGCGCCGTACTCGCTGTTGAGTTTCATGCCGTCGGGCGGAGCCCCGTACGGGAAGTAAGCTGACGCAAGTAGATTTACATTGTCGGAAAAGACCCATGTGCTCGAAGGATTGATGACGCCGGAGCCGTCCGGGCCGGCGATCCACGAGCAGCTCGACGACAACGTGCCGCCGAGGCCGTAGGTTGCCTGAAGAGCCATGGCGTGCTTGCCTAGAATCTGCACGTCTCCACGCCTGTAGCGCTCGAAGACACCTGGATCCAGCAGGTGAACGACCAGATCCTCGACCCTGTCCACACCAAACCCCGAGTAGTGATACTCGCCCATCAGGTAGAACCCATCACCCAGGTCCAGGCTGTACGATCCGCCAACCACCGCTTTGACGATGCAATCTTCACAACCCAGATCACTGCCTCCGGGATACGCGTCCGGCGTCTGGAAGACGGCAAACTCTCCGTGAGCCTCAGCATCAAGTACCGGGAGTGACGCGGTCACGGCGTAGAGGTAGTCCTCGTAGCGCTTGCCTACGATAATCTCACCATCGACGCTGCCCGCGAACACAGTCACACGGCCGACGAACGATGAGCTCTCGAGGGACTCGCCAAAAGCCGCCACCGCATCTACAGAGATGAGATCGGTGAGCGGAATGGTGGCGCGGACAGCGTCAACGCCGCGCCTCCACTCCCGATCACTCTCTAGAGGAGAGAACGGAGCAAAGATATCAACCGCCCCGAAAAGGACGCCTCTCCCCCAGCCGATTGCCTGCCGCCCGATCGTGACCTGGGCGCCACCAAGCGACACGGCAGCATAGGCCCGATCCAGCTCCTGTCGATAGGAAAACGAGTCTCCGATCTCCACAATCGGTTCATCGATCTGGCGGATCCTGTACGGAGCATCATCGCCGTCCATGAACACCCACATCCCTGCCGCGGCCCCGGCATCCTCGGAGACCAATCGCGCCCTCTGCTCGTATGCTACGCCGATGCTCAGCCACTTGGCAGACCTCGCCCTGAGCGTTGCCCTCAGGCGCCAGAGCGACGTAGAACTCCACGGCTCCGGGTAGAGTAGAGGATCCTCTGGGGCGTGAGACAGAAGCGTCGTCCATTTGATAGACGTATCGAGATCACAGTAGCGGGCCCCTGTTTCGCTCGACCAGAGCTCGAATGCCCACGCGGTGGAGAGCGGAGCTAGAACCACTGCGACGACGGCGAGTCCCAGGAGGACTTCCCTGAACGCTCGCGGCACCGTTGCGCGCGACCGGTGCGGTTCCCACGATGTGTTCTCGTTCATTGTCCATCCCCCGAGAGTCAGTTGGTACTCCCAGTCACAGTCCCCGCGCTCTTCACCTCATCACTCACAACTCTACCATCCAGAAGAGTGACGACGCGGGTCGCATGCGCCATCACGAGTGGATCGTGGGTCGAGAAGACAAACGTCATGCCGTGCTTGTCCCTGAGCCCCCTCATCATCCTGAGAAGCGCCTCCGAGTTCTCACTGTCCAGATTCGCCGTGGGCTCGTCCGCTAGAACCAGCCGTGGCCGCGAGACGATCGCGCGGGCCACCGCAACGCGCTGTTGCTGACCGCCCGACATTTCGTTCGGGCGCCGGTTCGCGAGTTCCCCGAGCGAGAGATCCTCCAGTGTGGACATCGCCCGCTCATGCCTCCCACCATCGACACCCTGAAGCTCAAGAACGAATTTCACGTTTTCGAGAGCAGTCAGCACAGGGATTAAGTTGTACGCTTGGAAGACGAATCCGAGCGACATCAGGCGAAGTTCAGCGCGCTCTCTCCGATTCAGAGCCGCGAGGTCCTGGCCGAATATGAGTACATCCCCACTCGTGGCGACATCCAGCGCACCAATGAGATTGAGAAGTGTCGTCTTGCCACTTCCGCTTGGCCCGACGATGGCAAGGAAATCTCCCTCGTGGACGGCCAGATCGAGCCCCCTCAGGGCCTCGACCGTGATCCTCCCATTGTGGAAATCCTTCGTGACGTTTCTTACATCCACGAGGTTCGTGTTCATTGCTAAGCCTCCCTGAGACTCAGAGCGGAAGTAGGATTCGTTCGAATGGCATACCAGGCAGGATAGAGCCCCGCCACAAGTGTAGAGAAGAGCGCTACTGCGAACGCCAGTGGAATCAGCCACATACCCATGTCGGCATATATGATGGGATCGATGAGCACCCCCTCAGTGACGAAATCTCCCCCCATCATGTCGGCGAAGTTGTACCCCCTTGTGGCAGCCGGATAGATGAAGGGGAAACCTATGGCCAGTCCGACGACCGCCCCAAGCACGCCCATCGCCACCGCCTCGATCAGGATCAGGCGAATGATCTGACCGCCCTTCATTCCCAGCGCAATGAGAACGGCGAACTCTCGTTTTCGCTCAAGTATGGCCGTGAGCTGCGCGCTGGCAACACCTAGCACCGCCACGATGATCACGACACCAACAAGGATATTCATGAAGACTGTGTCGCTCCCCATGTCTCCGCCCTGTGAAGGAATGACAACCTTCCAGGACAGAACTGGATCCGTCCCATCCAGAAGTTCGCTCAACCGGACAGTCAGCGCATCGATGTTTGACGGGTCCCTGAAAACGATCGTGATCTCCCCCGCTCCTGCGTATCCAGTCAATCGCTCCATCTCCGCAAGTGTCACGTGACAGATGGTGCTATCGATGGTGCGGCTTCCAGTGCTGATGATACCGATGATGCGAAGCATCGCATACTTCATCTCGCCGCCCGCACCGGCGATAGTGACGAAGAGATCGTCGTCCAATTCAACATCGAGGCGCTCGGCGATAGCAGTTCCTATGACGACGACTCCTTCATCCTCGCGCTCGAGGTAACGCCCCTCGCTCAGCACCCTGACGAGGCGACTGATGTTCTTCTCAGCGTCCGGATCAACACCCGTCATTTCCACACCGGCGACGCGCGTCCCGAAGGCCAGAAGCGCCGTGGTCCTCGAATGCGGTGCGGTGAATCTGACGTCGGACATGCCGGCGGCGGTATCGAGATCCCGCTCCCAGTCAACGAGGCGCAGATCGCTGTCACGGGTCTTGTCCCATGCCGCAGGGGCTATCCTCGCGTGCCCGAAACCGCTCTCCGAGATCGCTCTTATCCGGATCTCGTTCGAGCCTCGCGTGAATGCGATCATGTATAGAACGATGCCGCAACCCACTCCGACGCCGAGAATAGACATGAGTGTCCGGCGGGGATTTCTGCCAAGCGTCCGGACCGCGAACTTCACGAGGAGCACGTCTCTCATGATCTCATCGCCTCCACGGGCCGCAGGCGCACTATGCGCGCGATAGGCCAGACGACCGCCATGAGCGAGGTGGCCAGTATTGCCGAGACGGCGATCACGATGTCTTTGGCGTAGATCCTGGGATAGATGAGAAGCGAGAACTGCATCCCGCGAAAGGCGACCTCGTACTCATCGCTGCCCCCGAGAGCGGCGTAGTTAAGCCCTGACTCAGATGTCGCAGCGACGAAACCGGCCCCAAAAGCTGTGCCGATCGCGACTCCGAGAAGTCCGAGAATGGCCGCCTCAATGGCGATCATTGCCGAAAGCCGGCCTGGACCACATCCTAGCGAGAGCAACATGCCGAATTCGTGCGTTCGCTCGAACGTCGACATGAGCATGGTGTTCGCGACGCTCGCCGCGGCCGCTATGAAAACGACTATCAGAACGATGTAGGCAAACCAATCCACCATCGTCGCCATGGTGATAACGAATGGCGCCAGTTCCTTCCACGAAAGGACTTCCAGGTCGGTGAGTGACGGCAGCTGCGAGAGACGAGTACCGGTCTCATCGATCAATTCGCGATCGCTCGTGTGTATCACAATCTCGTGCGCCTGGTCCGGCATCAAGAGAAGCTCCTGTGCATCATCGAGCGACATCACGATGCCGAGGGCGTGGACGATCTCAACCGCTGACCACATGACATCTTCGATCACGTACAGGTCACTGGCGATCGAGCCCTCCATGTCCTGCCCGATGATGGCGATCTCCATTCCCGGCTCGAGATCGTGCTGCTTGGCAAATCCGGCCCCGACCAGAACTCTGTGTTCACCAAGAAGCTCTCCCATGCCGGCCACGGGGAGAAGGCCCGCCGTGTGGGACTCTGTTTCCGGGTCCACACCGACAACCACACCCATGAAACCATCCTGTGTGAG